>NZ_JBQTCF010000024.1:0-71567 GCF_052379845.1 Roseinatronobacter sp. NSM
AGATCCACATCGGAATCGACGAAAAAACACTGGAGCTCCTCGCAGCCGAGCTCACCTACGGCGATGTCGGCGACGCCACGATACTGCCCGATTTGCTCGACAAGATAACGCCTGAACGAGAGATCGCGCTCGACATCCCCGTCACGGAAGTCTTGGGATAAGTCTGTCCGGGGCTAGGGGAAGCCCGGCCATCAGGCGATCTGCGCAATAGAACCAATCCAGAGTCCAATGATTAAAGCAATCTCGCGTATAAATTCAGCGGCGTTTAGTACATAGTCAGGAAAGCCTACAGGCAAGTTGATTACATCCAAAACGCAAGCATTCTTACCAACCCATATCCCAAGGCGGTGTGCCGCGATAGCGTTCGGCTAGAAAATCGACCAACACGCGCACTTTGGCGGCCAGATGGCGGCTATGCGGGTAAAGGGCATATCCCCCGAAGGATTCGCCCTCAAAATCGTTCAGAACCTGCCGCACCCGACCTGCACGCAGCGCATCAGCGGCGACAAAACTAGGCACACAAGCCAGCCCCAACCCTGCCTCGGCGGCGCTCAAGCAGGCCTCGGCATTCGAATAGCGCAGACGCCCACGTACTGGCACGGCAAGGGGTTCCCCATTCTGCCGGAACGGCCATCGTCCCGGATCGCGGAAATTGGTGTCGATGATGCAAGGTAGATCCGACACCGCCTGCGGGGTTTTCGGTACTCCGTACCGGGCAAGAAAATCAGGCGCCGCAACTGAAATGATCCGAACTTCGCAAAGCTTTCGCACGATCATGCTTGAATCAGATGGGTGGCCCACACGGACGGCCATGTCGAACCCTTCGTCCACCAAGCTTACGACCCGATCTGTGAAGCTGATGTCCAGTTCAATCTCAGGCCAGCGCAAGGCAAAGGCATTCATGATTGGTGTCAACTCCAGCCCGCCGAAGGTCAGAGGCGCTGTCAATCGCAACCGCCCCCGCGGCACCTGCGTGGCATCGCGCACCGATGCATCCAAACTGTCGAATTCATCGAGCAGCGGACGCAGCCTGTCAAAATATGCCTGACCGGCCTCAGTGGGCGAGACGGCTCGCGTGGTCCGGTTCAGTAGCTGCACTCCCAGTGCGCCTTCAAGCCGAGAGACTAGCTTTGACGCCTGTCCGGAGGTCGTACCAAGTCGATCGGCGGCAGCGGTGAAGCTACCAGCTTCCATGACGGACACGAACATACGATCGCAAGTTAGTCGGTCCATTAATTAGTTCCATTCCCGATGAGGTTCATAGAATATTGGCAGTATTGCATCTAATATGGATGGGATGAAACCCTGTTGTCGTGTTACCCTTGGACAGGTTGATCTCTATCTGTGTGACAGTTGGTCCGCATAGAGGCTATGGAATACTGAACTGGCTCAATCCCACATCATGCAAGTGAAGTTCTTCTGGCGGATTCCCAAAGTTGCAAAGGTGTCCTCATTAATCGACTATAGAAATAATCCAGTCTTGACCAAAAGATGGGTACGTGATTCCTTCTTCGCCAGACATTAACATCGCAAGATCAGGCGGGGAAACGGGCACGTTTGCAAACCTGGATGCCGAATCCAAAGAACTCAAGAGGTAATTCGACTGTCGCTTTATTCCAGCGCAAAAATTGATGCGGGCAAGCGTTTTACAAATCCCTTTTCCGTCAGATCCGCACGGCAGTTCCTGAAGCAAGATGGCTTCATAGAACTGCCGGAACCACTCTGCTTTCGCGACGACGAACTCGATGTGATTGATGCGATCTGTGGACATGATCTTCTTCATAACTCTGTTCCAACAGAACAGTACCAGTCTATAACGATCACGTGACGAACCTAGTCGCGCAGTTCTTTGTTGGCTCGGATTGAACTGCAGGTGTCCGCAGAAAGCCAGACGTCATCCTGGTCCCATTGTCGGCAAGCCCTCAGGGCTATTTCAAGCTGCCAGGATGATCCGTCGCATCGCTTTGAGAACTCGATCATCAATTCCGTGGCCCAGCCCGTCGAACAATTGCAGATGCGGCTCAGCGCCTGCTGATCGAAGCCACGCATCGGTGGCGTGCACAATTTTTGGCGGCATCACGGCATCGGCTCCACCATGCAGCAGCGCGATAAGCGGCCATTTCGCGCACGCGGCAACAGGCCCCGCTAGGCGTCCGGACAGGGCTAGGACACCTGCGGCCGGCATCCCGGCGGCGACAGCGTGCAAGGCCATGATCGCGCCCTGAGAAAACCCGACCAGCAGGGACTCACCTGGATCGCCAAAGTCTTCGATGATGCGGGTGAAGGTTGGCAGCGCCTTTTCCACGCGGCCCGGCCGATCGGCTTCCGTCACACCCTTGACCGAGAACCACTGCCGTCCCGGTCCCATGTCGAAGGCCTGCGGCCCATCGGGAAAGTGCATGTCGAAATCGAGGGCAAGCTGATTGCCCAGCGGGCGCAGCGACGCGCCACTGGTCCCGACGCCGTGGAGAAAGACGATGCGCTTCGGGCTCATTTCGCGGTGTCCATGAGGGCTGCCGGCAGCTCCGGCCCGACGGGGACGATGCTGGCGGGGTTCAGCGCCTTGATCGAGTAGTAGCCGCGCTTGATGTGGTCGATGCTGACGGTCTCCCGCACGCCCGGTATGGCGAGGATGCGTGCCTGGTAAGCGCTGAGGGCAGGATAGTCGGCGATGCGCCGCAGGTTGCATTTGAAAAGGCCATGGTAAGCCACGTCGAAGCGCACCAGCGTCACGAACAGCCGGACGTCGGCCTCGGTCAGCTGGCCCCCGAACAGGTAGCTGCGGCCATCACCGAGACGGTGCTCGAGCTCGTCGAGCATGGTGAAGACGTCGTCGAAGGCTTCTTCGTAGGCGACCTGCGTGGTGGCGAAGCCAGCGCGGTAGACGCCGTTGTTGAGCTTCGGATAGACACGGGCATTCAGCGCGTCGATCTCCTCACGCAGGTTCTCGGGATAAAGATCGAAGGTGTCATCGGCCAGTTCGCCGAAGCCCGAATTGAGCATCCGCAGGATATCTGCCGACTCGTTATTGACGATGGTGCCGCGCTTCTTGTCCCACAGAACCGGCACTGTCGCCCGCCCCGAGATGGCGGGATCGGCGCGAGTGTAGATCTCGTGCAGATGGGTGGCGCCGTTCAGTTTGTCGTAGTCCGAGCCGGGATAGTCGCCGAAGCGCCAGCCCTCATCCGTCAGCGCCGGCTCGACCACCGACACAGAAACCACGTCCTCGAGCTTCTTGAGCTTGCGCCCGATGAGGGTGCGCGAGGCCCACGGGCAGATCAGCGCGACGTAGAGGTGATAGCGGTCCCGCTCAGCCGCGAAGCCACCTTCGCCGGTCGGTCCGGCACTGCCATCTGGAGTGATCCAGTTGCGAAAGTTCGAGGTCTGGCGGACGAAGCCGCCCTTCTCGTCCTTGGCTTGAACGGGCTGCCAGTCGGCTACCCATTTTCCATTCATAAGCATTGTCGTAGCCTCAATTCCTGAGCGTGATGGCCGTGCCCCACGGGTCGTGGAGGGTCAGGCCATCATCGTCTCTGCTGATGTCGATGCCGGCGCTTTCGGCGCGGGCGGCGATTGCTTCGATGTCCGCGGCGAGTCGGATAACTATCTCGACGGTGTCGAGTCCGCCCGTACCGTCCGGACGCCTTCCGGCGCGGCGGCTGTTCCAGATGTTGCCAGCAAGCTGGTGGTGATAGCCGCCGCTGCCGTAAAAGCTCGCGCCGGGATAACGCGCTGCAATGTCGAGGCCGAGCACGCCCGAGTAGAAGCGATCAGCTTCCGCCGTGTCGCCGACCTGAAGGTGGACGTGGCCGATCATGCCGTCATCGGGAAAGCCAAACCATTCCGTCCCATCGGCGGCCTTCAGAAGCGCTTGCGCGTCGAGCGGGTCGGTGGACATCCGGATTTCGCCAGCTGGACCGTGCCAGCGGGAGACCGGGCGGTCGACATAGACCTCGATGCCATTGCCTTCGGGGTCCGCAAGGTAGATCGCCTCGCTGACGATATGGTCCGACGCGCCTTGAAGCGGCACGCGCGTCGCCACCGCATGCGCCAGCCAGCGGGCCAGGTCGGCACGTGTGGGCATCAGGAATGCGGTGTGGAAGAGGCCCGCCTGCCGCCGGTCGTTCGGCGCCAGCGCCGGGTCGCCCAGCAGCTCCAGCAGCGGCGCTGTGGCCGTACCGAGCGTGACGCGCCCATCGGAAGAGGCCAGCCGAACAAGACCGAGAGCCGATGTATAGAAGGACGCGGCCGCATCCAGATCCCGTACCTTGAGCTGGACCTTGCCAATCCGCATGGGCGCAGCGTGCATGTCGAAGAAATCAGTCACGGTCGTCATCGCCGCCGTCCTTTCCGAAAGTTGTGAAGGAAGGGTGGTGCCGGCCTCCCTCCTCGAGGAAAGGAAGCCGGTCACGCCTTGCTTTGCCGTCATCGAGCGGCACGGGGTGCCTTCGGCTCAATTGAACACCATGCCGCCATCGACGACGATGGATTGGCCTGTGATGTAATCGGAGTCGGGACCGGCGAGGAACGAAACGACTGCCGCGACGTCGCTGGCTTCGGACATACGCTTGAGCGTGATGTTCTTGGCGAACTGCTCCATGCCCCAGTCGAACGATTCACCGGCATTGTCGGCGACGTCCTGGGCGACCTTCTGCATCATCGGCGTATTCACGATCCCTGGCGCGTAGGCGTTGACGGTAATTCTGAGCGCCGCAAGGTCTCGCGCCGCGCTGCGTGATGCCGCGCACTGCGAACTTGGTCCCGGAATAGACCGCCAGTTCGGGGTTCCCGACGTGACCTGCCTGTGAGGCCGCGCTGATGATCTTGCCGCCGTGGCCCAGTGCCTTGAAGGTCTTGACCGCAGCCTGGATGCCCCACAACACGCCCCCGACGTTGATGTCGAAGGCACGACGATAGGTCTCAGGGGTGATGTCCTCGATCGGCGTGATCGGGGCGACGCCGGCGTTGTTGACGACGACATCGAGGCCGCCCAACTCTTCCGCTGCCTTTTCGACGGCGGCAAAGACGGACTCGCGGTCGGCGACATTGACCTCGACCACCGTGGCTTTGCCCCCGGCCGCGACGATCTTGTCGGCCACGGACTGGGCCGACGTCGTGTTCATGTCAGCAACGGCAATCGCGAAACCGTCCTCCGCCAGGCGCAGGGCGATCGCTTCGCCGATGCCCTGACCCGCACCCGTGATGAAGGCGACCTTTCCGGATATCTTGCTCATGTTCTTCTCCTGAGTTGTTCGGTTTCGATTGGCAGCTCGTCGCGAGGAGTGCGGCCGCGGGAGGTGACCCGCGGCCGGCAGCTGAGGTCAGGCGCGTGACCGCTTCAGGGCGTAGGCGCCGTCGCCAAGAAGGGCCTGAACGACGAGTGCGACTGCCCAGAATGCGGGGAATTCCCAGCCGCCACCTTCATTCGAGAAGAAGAAGCCGGCAGCACCATGCGGCACGTAGATCGAGCCGAGCAGGATCGGCACGAGCGCTAGGGACACCCAGCGGCTGTAGACGCCGAGGATCAGGGCGATGCCACCGAAGAGTTCGGCTGCGATGACGAGATAGGCGAGCGGTCCGGGCAGGCCGAGGCTCGCGAAATATCCTGCGGTGCCGGCCGGCGTGAAGACGAAGAGCTTTAGGCCGGCATGGGCGAGGAACAGGATGCCCATCGAGACCCGCAGGATCGTCGCGGCGAGATCGGCATTGGTCACACCCTCGACGAGGGACGTCCGGGCGGCAGATTGGGTGGAGGCGTAGGTCATTACATTGGTCCTTTGACTGAGGGGATCAGGCAGCGCGCTGCCAGGTGGGGGCGATGTCGGTGCCGTGGCCAAGGCCGTAGGCGAGCGCGATATTGAGGCCGCCGACGGGCTCGAGGTAGCGAGCGGCCGCGAGGCCACCCGTTTCCAGGGTCTTGAAGCCGGCGCTTTCGGCGAGGGCCACGACCTGGCTGCGGGCCTCGGCATCGTCGCTCGCCACGAAGACGGTTGCCGGCTGGCCGGCGACCTGACCGCCGTTCTGCAGGACGGACGCGAAGACGGTGTTGAAGGCCTTGACCACGCGGGCCTGCGGCGCGAGCTTCTGGATTTCCTCGGCGGCGCTGGTCGTGTGGCCGACAGTCAGAGCCGAAAAATCGGCCGTCATCGGATTGGTGATGTCGATGACGATCTTGCCGGCCAGACCGCCCGCGGCCTTGATGACGTCCGCAGCTGCGCCGAAGGGCACCGCCAGCACGACGATCTCGGCAGAGTCCACAGCGGTGTCGAGAGGGCCGCCCTGGATGTCATTGCCCAGATTGGTCGCGACGGAGCGGGCTTCGGAGGCATCGCGCGAGGCGAGCGTGACCTGATGACCGCCCTTTGTGAAAAGAACGGCAAGGCCGCTGGCCATGTTGCCGGTTCCGAGAATGGAAATGTTCATGTTCGTTCTCCTGGTTGTGACGCATCTGCGTCTTCTTCCAGGAGAACATGGCCTCATTCATTCAGAATGATAATCCTGTCAAGCGGAAGATGATTGCATCCGTTTCGGAAGGAATAGCTCCCAGCCCTGTTCCCAGTGGGGCGTTCCGCGATAGCGATCGGCGAGGAAGTCGACGAGTGCCCGGACCTTGGCGGCGAGATGCCGGCTGTGAGGATAGAGGGCGTGAACGACGAAGGGCGTGGTCTCGTGGACCTGCAGAATGCGACGAACCCGCCCCCGCCCGGATCGAGGCCCCGGCCACGAAGCTCGGGACGCAGGCCAGACCCAGCCCGGCCTCGGCGTTGGAGTAGCGAATTCGACCGCTGATCGGTGTCGCTAGGACTTCGCCGGCGAGCGATCCGGCTCCCGGAAGTTCGTGTCGATGATGCAGTCGTGCGCTGCAAGTTCCTCTGGCGCGACCGGCTCGCCCATCCGCTCGAAGTAGGCTGGGGGCGCCGACGACCACGATCCGCATATCGCAGAGCTTTCGCGCAACCAGGCTCGAATCCGCTGGACGTCCGATGCGGATCGCCATGTCGAAGCCTTCATCCACGAGGTTCGTCACCCGGTCGGAAAAGGTCACGTCAAGCTCGATCTCGGGATAGCGCAGTGCGAAGTCGCTGAGCGCAGGGGCGAGCTCGATCACGCCGAACGAAAGTGGCGCCGTCAGTCGAAGCCTGCCTCGCGGCGCCCGAGACGCGTCGCGGACGGCCAGGTCAAGATGATCGTATTCATCAAGCAGCGGACGGAGCTGATCGAAATAAGCCTTGCCCGCCTCCGTTGCCGATATCGACCGGGTCGTGCGGTTGAGCAGTCGCACGCCGAGTTCCGTCTCCAGTCGGGAGACGAGCTTGGACGCATAGCCCGAACTTTTGCCGAGTCGTTCGGCCCCACCTGTAAAGCTGCCCGTTTCCATCACGGCGATGAACATCCGGTCGCAGTCAAGCCGATCCAACGATCAACCCCTCTTTAGAAGCAATAGACCTCATGTGGGGGAGTTTAACATCCCTCCGGAAGAAATGTAACGAGGCAGATGTGACAGCTTCTTCGATGGGCTGCTGGAGGCGTGGGGCCATTTAAGGGATCAGTAGTACGCGTCCGCTTAAGCCGCGGCTCTCCAGCATGGCGTGCGCCCGGGCCGCCTCGGCCAACGGGACCGTCGTGTACCGGGGTGCGGCAATGCTTCCATCCTTGATCCACCCAATGAGCGCAGCCACTGCACCGCGGAGGGCCGGGCCATCGAGACTTTCGGAAAAGTATCCCGACAGGGTAACCGGTCGGATCAGGTCCCAAAGATCGAGGCGCACGTTACTTCCGCCCACAGCGCCGACAAGCGACAGGACGCCACCAGGCTACAGGGCCCGGAGAGACATCTCGAACACGGGTGCGCCGACCGTGTCGAGGATGCCGTCAATGCTTGCGGCCTCCAAGTCAGGCGGCGCGTCGCGGGGGGGAGAAAGCGATCTCGTCTGCCCCGAGGCCACGCACTTAGTCTGACTGCTCGACTCGGGACACGACGCCCACCACAGTCGCGCCCTGGGCTTTGGCGATCGCCACGGCTGCCGAACCGACGCCGCCAGCCGCCCCCGATACGAGGATGCGCTTGCCTGCGAGGCTGCCAATCCTGCGCAGGCCCTCGTAGGCTGTCACTCCGCCCAGTCCGATGGCGGCCATCACGTAGGGGTCGATCGCGGAGCCGATCGGGGCAACAGAGTCGGCGGCGACGGTGACAAGCTCGGCGTAGCCGCCCGGCCGCTCACCGCGCACGCCGCCGAGCCCCTGCATCATGGTGATCACCCGATCACCGGGAAAAAGGCCGCGAACGGAGGCGCCGACCTCTGCAATCTCTCCCACGACCTCTACGCCCGGAACATAGGGAAACGGCTTGCGCTTCCGGACGGGCCAATGGCCCATCCTTATCTCCAGATCGGTGTGATTGACCGCAGAGGCGATGCTCTTGATCCGCACCTCCTCGGGCTGCAAAGTCGGGAGTTCCAAAGGTGCATAGACGAGCAACTCCGGCGGACCGTAGTCATTCATCTGAACGGCGTTGGAGGGTTTCATATTCATTCCGTACGGATCGTCCATGATCAACGCAGTCCGGCCTCCTCTGGTAAAAAAGGGGCTACACCGGATCCTTTTCGGGCGGTCCGCCGAAAAGCTTACCTTCGCCGGCCCAGTCGCGCGGCGCGACATCCTCGAAGATAACGTAGATGTACTTTGCATCCGTCCCGGTGTTCCGGACGATGCTGTCCGTGATGTCTGCCGCCACTTTTTCCTTCATCTCGTGGTCCTTTCCATCGAACCAACTCACGCGAACAACTGGCATAGTCTGGGCTCCTTTCCTTGTTCTGGTCGACAGAATATGCGCTGTATCCAGCGGATTGGTAATCCCCCCATTTTTCTGATCAGTGTAGAGTTCATCTCTACAATGGAGGGTTCAGAATGGCTGAGACAGACACCCTTTCGGGCATAGCGGTGTTCGTGGCCGCGGCCCGCGCGGGTAATTTTACCCTGGCGGCGGAGCAGCTCGGCATCACGAAATCGGCTGTCGGAAAGAGCATCGCTCGACTGGAAGAGCGGCTTGGACTGAAGCTGTTCAACCGCACGACCCGGCGCACGACCCTGACGTCCGATGGGGAGGCCTACTTCGCAGCCTGTTCCGCGGCCTTCGACGAAATTGCAGCTACCGAGGCTGCCCTGACGTCCAGAAATCGCGTCATCGGAGGTATGCTTCGGCTTGACATGCCCGTGGCGTTCGGGCGCCGCATCCTGTTGCCGATCCTCCTGGAGATCGCGAAGCCTCATCCACGCCTGAGCCTGACCTTGTCGTTCACCGATGCCATGGTCGATCCTCTTCATGACGATGTCGATCTGGTGATCCGGTTCGGCGCGTTGCCAGACACACACGGCCTCATCGCGCGAAGGCTCGCAAGTCAGAGGCTGATGATATGCGCGGCTCCGTCATACCTGCAAGAGCATGGCGTGCCTCAGACGGTTTCTGATCTCGCGGAACACTGGAACATCGTGGGGATGCGCAAGGGGCCGCCCGTGAGCTGGCTTATGCAGGAGAACGGAAGCACGAAGCGGATCACGCCTCCGCCGACTCACCAGTTCAGCGACGGTGATGCCATTATCGAGGCAGCCATTTCTGGTTTTGGAATCTGCCAACTGCCGGCATCGGTCGTGCGAAGGTACATCGACTCCGGTGCCCTCGTGCCCATCCTGGAGGAGCATTCGCGGACGTCAGTCGACGTTCACGCCGTCTGGGCGCGACAAGGACAGTTGAGCCCGAAAGTCCGCTACGTCGTCGACCGACTTGTGGAATATGCGGAGGATGGTTGGTTGGATTGACAAGTTGCGACGGACCAATTGCACTCCTCCTTCTGGATCATTCCAGTTGAGTAATCACCATTGCAACTGGCAGCCCATAGGCTGCAGCAGATACATGGCCTTTTCCACGAGTGCCCTCCATCCAGAAGAGGTCACCTGCAACGGGGCTGACAGCAGAAGCGCGTCATGAAGCCCGGCAGAAGCGGGTAGCACCGCTGGTCAATGATCTGCATGACTGGATGAGGTCGGAGCGGGCCCGGATGTCGAAGCACAACCCGGTCGTCAAGGCCATCAACTACATGCTCAACGAGAACGGCCGCTGGGAGGCATTCACTCGCTTTCTTGATAATGGACGGATCTGCCTGACAAATAATGCGGCCGAGCGCGCCCTCAGAGGCATCTCATTGGGCAGAAAAACATGGCTTTATGCAGGATCTGAGCGCGGTGGCGACCGGACAGCCTTCATGTATACCCTCATCATGACGGCAAAATTGAACGACATCGACTCGCAGGCATGGATGGCCGATGTCCTCGCGCGGTTGCCGGATACGCCCGTGTCGCGCGTGCATGAATTGTTGCCCTGGAACTGGAAGGCCCGATACATGGCTCAGGCTGCTTGACCATGCAGTTGAACAAGGTCCACGCCGTCAAAACGGTCGAGCGCCTCCATGATCTCGCCATCAGCATGGAGCCCGTAGATGGCATCATCTGGGTCTATGGCACTGAAGAGGTCGAGGTCCTCGCATTCACCCCGTTCGCTGTAGAAACTCTCGTCGAGATGATCGCCGTAGAACGCGACCGTCAAACTTGAACCCCGGCGGCCTTCACCGTAAGCGTGTTCTGGCACCCACCTTCCAGGCTTTGTCCTGAGCTGCGATCTCCGGCCTGATTGAACCGCCCCGGGTTTACCGGAGGGTGATTTGTTCAACGTCAGGCTACTTTATCGAGTGTGTTTAGATTTGCATAGAATGCCTCCTCTGCTTCTGCGGGTGTGATGTATCCGATGGGTCCAAATAGCCGGCGGTTGTTATACCAATCGACCCACTTCAGCGTTTCCCATTCGACTTCGCGCATCGATTTCCACGGTCCGATCTGGTTGATGACCTCGGCTTTGAACGTAAGCGTTCGCTACGGATCACCGAGCTTTCAGCTTGACGGCTTGAAGTTCCATGGCAGCAGGTCGTCGATGCGGTTTTGGGGGTGACCATTGGCGATGGCCGTCAGGGTCGCCTTGAGGTAGGCGAAAGGTTCGACGCCGTTGATCTTGCAAGTTTCAATGAGTGACGCGATGCGCCCCCAAGCGGTGCCACCTTCATCGGAAGCAGCGTCATGATGCCGGGAGTCTGGGTTTTGATGCGGTTGTCACGTACCCTTTTCACCCGCTTTGTGGCCAGACAGTGGAAGTTGTCGGATCGGTCGAGCACGACTTTTGCCGCCACCTTCTGATCCGTCAATTGCGTGGCGGAGCCTTTTATCTTCCAGCGTGGATGATTGCCCCCGAAACAAAGTTGATCAAGGTTGTTGACACACCCCGGCTTCCGCTTGAGCGGTTAAACGATCTTCGTACGCTGCTGGATCAGCTTCTACACTCCTGTTTGGACGAAACGGCCAGCACAGGAGATGTCGATGACCCGCACCACATATCAACAACCCGATCTGTTCGCGCATCTGGCGCCCAAAGTTCACTGGACGCAAGGCGACCGTCAGAAGGCCATAATGCTTCTTCGGAATTTGCTGCAAGAGGCGATGAGCGAACCGCTCCTACCAAATCAGCCAATGATCGAACAGGAGGCCGGCAATGACCAAGATCATGCCTGAGCATCTGGGGCGCAGCGCCTATATTTATATCCGCCAGTCTTCCACATATCAGGTGGCCAACAACTTGGAGAGCCAACGTCGGCAATATGGGTTGGTCGAGCGAGCACGTCAGTTAGGGTGGGAAAGCATCGAGATCATTGATGAAGACCTTGGCAAATCCGGCAGCGGGGGTACGGAGCGACCGGGATTTCAGAAGCTTCTGGCCGCGATCTGCGAGGGCCGTGTTGGCGCAGTGCTTTCCCTTGAAGCGTCAAGATTGGCGCGCAACGGGCGAGATTGGCACAGCCTGTTGGAATTTTGCGGTGTGCTGGGGACACTGATCGTGGACGAGGACGGTCTTTATGACCCGCGTCTGATAAATGACCGCCTGCTTCTGGGCATGAAAGGCACGATGAGTGAGATGGAGGTGTCGGTATTCCGGCAGCGCTCGGCTGAAGCCATCAAACAAAAGGCTCGCCGGGGCGAATTACTGACAACCTTGGCGGTCGGCTACGTCAAGACCGATGACAACCGGATCGAAAAGGACCCCGACCGCCGCGTTCAGGACGCCATCGCTCTGGTGTTCCGGAAATTTGCCGAATTGCAGTCAATCCGTCAGGTTCTTCTCTGGTTTCGGGACGAGGAAGTGGTTCTGCCGCGCGCAATCTACGGCGGTGGGGCACCGCGCATCACATGGACGTTGCCGGTCTATCCAACGCTGCACCACATGCTGACCAATCCCGTCTATGCCGGGGTCTATGCGTTCGGGCGCCGTGGCAGCCGGACTATCATCAAGGATGGACAAAAACGCCAAAGCCGTGAAAGCTTCAAGCGCAACTGGAACGACTGGGATGTTCTGATCCGGGACCATCACCCAGGCTACATTTCCTGGGGAACATTCGAAAAGACGCAAAGCATGATTGCCGAGAACGCAAATCGCAGTGGCTATGCGGGGCGCGGAGCGATCCGAAAGGGCGAGGCGTTGTTGCCCGGGCTATTGCGATGCGCGCGCTGTGGTCGGCGTTTACGGGTGGCCTATAGTGGAAAAGGCGGCAACACGCAGCGCTACGTCTGTCATGGCACATTCGGCAACAACGCGCGGCCCAACTGTATCGTGTTTGGCGGCATGCGAATTGATCGCGCGGTCGCGACGGAGGTTCTGGACCGCCTGCAACCCATGGGGATAGAGGCCGCCTTGTCCGCGGTCATTGCGCATGAAGAAAAGCAACACGACAAGCTTCAGCAGATGGAGAACGCACTGCAGCAGGCGCGTTTCGAAGCCAAGCGCGCGCAGCGCCGGTATGATGCGGTCGACCCGGATAACAGGCTGGTAGCAGACGAACTGGAACGGCGCTGGAACGACACGCTGCATCGGGTGCGCGATCTCGAAATTGATATAGACAGGCTCAAGGCGGAAACGCCCGTCACCGTATCCGTGCCGGATCGAGAGCGATTGATGAGCCTGGGGGCTGATCTGACGCAGGCGTGGAGCAGCCCCGGCGTCACACCGGAGACCCAAAAGCGGATTTTGCGGCTTATGATACGCGAGATCATCGTCGACATGACCGAAGATAGCTTGGCGCTGATCATCCATTGGCAGGGCGGTGATCACACGCGCCTAAGCGTCAAGAAAAACAAGGCGGGCCAAACACGCTGGACGATTTCCGGTGAAACACTGGATCTTGTCCGTGTCTTGGCACGTCAGATGCCTGATGAGCATATCGCATCGATACTGAACCGCGCAGGCCGCATGACGGGGAAAGGCCTCACCTGGAACCGAAGTCGTGTCTGCAGCTTGCGCAGCAGGCATGATATCCCCACGTATCGTGAAGGCGAACGTCAAGAGCGCAGAGAGCTCACCTTGGATGAAGCGGCCGCTATCCTTGACGTCAGTCCATCGACGGTGCGAAGGTTGATCGAAGCTGGAGATCTGTCGGCCGACCAGACCTGCAAAGGTGCCCCTTGGATCATCAGGCAACACGCTGTTGAGACAGACAGCGTTCGAAAAGCAGCCGATGCACGCCGCGGAAGACGCCCGGCGTCTGACGATCCACTTCAAATAACCATGAAATTACAGAGGCATACGTAGATGTGTAGTATAAAGCACCCTCGTCATGGCCTGCAAAAAGTGGATTCTTTCGATTGAGAGCTATCGGTCGGATCAGATTTTCAACCCTGTTGGAGTCGATCTCGACGCGGCCATCGGTCAGGAAGGTTTGCAGCCCGTCCCAGTGATTGTGGATATAGGCGAGCTTCTCACCCAGCCGCGACTTTGCCGATATCTTGCGACGTTGCGCCTGAAGCCATTCCCCAAAGGCCGCGACCAAAGATGCGGTGCGCGTCTGACGGGCAGATAGGCGCTGGCCCGGTGAGATGCCACGTATATCCGCCTCAATCTTATAAAACTCAGCGATCCGGCGCAGACCTTCGGCAGCGATTTCTGACCCATCACGGTCAAAGACTTCCTTCAGTTTGCGGCGCGCATGCGCCCAGCAATGTGCAACCCGAATGGGATCACCGCCTTTTCGAGAGGGTTTGGTCAGCCGATTATAGCCCTGATATCCATCTATTTGCAGGATGCCATCGAAGCCGGTCAGGAAGGTTTCGGCATTCTCGCCTGCGCGGCCTGAAGCATAGAAATATACAACGCCCGGTGGGTCGTCTCCGCCCCAAGCGCGGTCATCCCGCGCCAAGGCCCAGAGATAGCCGGTTTTGGTCTTGCCCCGACCAGGATCGAGCACTGGTGCTGTCGTTTCATCCATGAACAACTTGCCCGAGGTCTTCAGATGCGCGGCCAACCGGTCGACTACAGGCCGCAGATGGAATGCCGCCTTGCCAACCCAGCTCGCCAACACGGCGCGGTGCAGATCAATGCCTGCTCGGGCCAGGATCTGGCTTTGGCGATACAAGGGCAAGTGGTCCGCATATTTGCTGACCAGCACATGCGCGATGGCCCCTTCAGTGGGCAGAGCCGCATCAATCAGGAAAGCAGGCACAGGGGCCTGACGCACACCGTCAGTGCAAGCACGACACGCATATTTCGGGCGCACCGTGACAATCACCCGCAGCTGCGCAGGCACGATGTCCAAGCGCTCTGTGCGATCTTCGCCGATCTTGTGCATTTCACCACACCCACAGGGGCAAAGCAGGCTGTCCGGCTCGATCACATTCTCGATGCGCGGCAAGGATGCGGGCAGGTTCCCGATATTGCGCCGCGGAGCGGGTTTCTTGCGTGTTCCATCACCTTGGGGCGCCGCGCGTGTTTCCTTCTCTGCCTCGACCTCTTTGAGCGCGATGGTCAGATCTTCAAAGGCCAGTTGGCGCCCGTCTTCGGTCAGCTTCTCCGACCGTTTCCCATGCAGGGCATGGTTCAACTCAGCGATCAGATGCTCCTGGCGTTTGGTGATTTCCTTAAGCGCGCTGACCTCCTGCATCAACGTTTCCACGGCCGCGCGCTGATCGGCAGGGAGTGTGGAGAGGTTGATTGCAGGGGTGTTCGACATGCCCGATTTTTACCGGAATCAATGCCGATATAAAAGCAAAAACAGCGCCTTAACCTATTCCGGCGCGCTTGGCCGGCGCGGATCAACCGGCTTGACCTTGCGCCAGTCCAGCCCGGAAAATAGTGCCTCAAACTGTGCGTGGTTCAGCGCCATGATCCCGTCCTTGATCGCAGGCCAGGTGAAGGTTGTGTCTTCCAGGCGCTTGTAAGCCATCACGAGACCTGAGCCGTCCCAATACAAAAGCTTCAACCGGTCAGCGCGCCGCGCGCGAAACACAAACACCGTGCCAGTATAAGGGTCCTTGCGCAGCGTGGACGCCACCAGTGCGCAGAGGCCATCGTGACCCTTACGGAAATCGACAGGCTGCGTCGCGACCAGCACACGCACGCGGTTGGACGGAAAGATCATGCCTTCGCCCCCAAGGCACGCACGATCTCCACAAGCCGGTCTGTGCCTATATCCCCGTCCAGACGGATCGTGACAGCTGCAGTGACAATCTCGATCGGCTTTGGGGATACCGGCTTGATGGGCGGGTCTTCCTCTGAAACCAGCGCCATCGGACCCGACAGAACGACCGGAGCGAAACACAGACCTTCATCTTCCAGCACCGCAGGAAGAACAAGATTGCCGCGCCGCGCACGACCACGCCATTCCGAAAGGTGATTGGCCCGTAAACCGTATCGCCGCGCAACCTCATTCACCGTAGCCCCCGGCTCCAGCGTCTCCGCCACAATCCGCGCTTTCACCTCATCCGGCCAGCGCCGCTGACCATTCGTGCGGATATCTACCCCATAGTCACGGAGAAACTCATCCGTAGTCGCCATCGCGAAACTCCATCCCGATTTCAATCAGGCCGGAGATCGCAGCTCAGGACAAAGCCTGGAAGGTGGGTGCCAGAACACGCTTACCCTTCACCGGATGGATACTCCGGACCTCACCCGTGCCCGCTTCAACCCGGAAGGTGCCCGAAAGGATCGCCGCGATCTGACGGTGCGGGGAGCGATGCTGGATCCCCGTCCAACCAGCAGGCAGCCGGTCATCTTAAAAGGCAATGAAATCAGCGGATCCCATCGAGGCCAGGAGCGAATGTGCTTCAAAGAAAGGCCGGATAGATTCACGCGTCCAATGCCGTCAATCCTATCGTGAAAAACACCTTGCGCAGGGGGCGTCCATAGATTCGCTCCATGAAGGCTACGATGAGCCAGAAAACCTCCGTTCCGCAAGATGCTTAATATGTTCCATGGGTGCTGACGTCAGACATTCTCGATGTAGAAGAACATGACACGTGAGACTGTTTGAACCAGGCAGCTTAAGCCGCGGCTTGATGCTGACGGCCATCCAGTTCTCGATTTTACAGTCGCTGAAGAGCAACGGCGATACCCTGGCCAACACCGACACACATGGTCGACAAGCTCATTTCGCCCGAGGCCAGATCCAGCATGGCTGTACCTGTTATGCGGGCACCCGACATACCAAGCGGATGGCCCAGTGCTATCGCACCGCCATTTCGGTTAACGCGAGGATCATCGTCTGCGATCCCTAGCGCGCGCAGTGTCGCCAGGCCCTGTGAGGCAAAAGCTTCGTTCAATTCGATGACGCTGAAGTCCTTTTGCTCTAAGCTCAGTCTTTTCATAAGTTTTTGTGACGCTGGCGCAGGTCCGATACCCATGATTCTTGGAGCGACGCCAGCAGAAGCCCCACCTAAAACCCGAGCAATCGGCGTCAGCCCATTTTCTGCAGCAGCTTGTTTTGAAGCAAGGATTAGCGCAGATGCCCCATCATTGATGCCTGAAGAATTGCCTGCGGTTACCGTACCGTCTGCTTTGACAAAACTGGAAAGCCGTTGAAGGTCGGCCAATGTGGTCGCAGGGCGCAGATGTTCGTCGCTAACAACTGACTCTGAGTTGCCCTTACGTCGCATGATCATAACAGGAGTAATTTCCTGAGCCAGCCGCCCTGAGGCCATCGCTGCTCCAGCGTTCATTTGTGACCTCAGCGCAAAGGCGTCTTGATCGGCGCGCGAAATACCATAGCCCTCTGCGACATTCTCCGCTGTCTCGGGCATGCTATCTACACCATAGTGTTTTTTCATTAACGGGTTGATAAAACGCCAGCCGATGGTGCTATCCTCTACAGAGGTCTGTCGCGAAAACGCACTCATCGCCTTGGGCATTACGAAGGGTGCCCTGGACATGCTCTCGACACCGCCTGCAATAACGAGATTGGCCTCGCCAGCCCTGATCGACCGGGCTGCTGTAATCACTGCATCCATGCCTGACCCGCACAGACGGTTCATTGTGGTGCCTGGAACAGTATCAGGGTAACCGGCAAGCAATAGTGACATGCGCGCGACATTGCGGTTGTCTTCACCAGCTTGGTTGGCACAGCCGAGTATGACTTCGTCAATCGCCTCGAGATCAAGAGCGCTATTTCGTTCGGCCAAAGCCCGAAGTGGGATCGCCGCGAGATCATCAGCGCGGACTGTGCTAAGGGCTCCCCCGTATCTCCCGATCGGTGTGCGAATATAATCGCAGATGAAAACCTCAGTCATTGGTACTCCTATTCGCCTTAAATTTTGCCACTTGTCGCGACCTTGCCCATCTACCACTTACTTTTTCAAACAACCGACCACCTACCCTCCCAAGATGTAAAAAGACGAGAGATGAGCATCAGGTGGCGCACCCGTGTATACTGCAGGCACTGCTATGCGGATCGTAGAACCAAAGGTCGATCACCTGTGAGCGTGACCACCTCAGAGTGCCGAGTTGTAGATGAGTTCCGCACCTTAAAGAAATGCTTGAGCCTAGTGAATGTGCGTACCTCCATTCACATCGAGCGTCGCGCCTGTTATAAAGGATGACATATCGGATGCGAGAAACAGGCAGGCATTAGCGACATCAAGTGGCTTACCAGCCTTTTTCAAGGGAATAGCATCAACGATACTTGCGATCCTGTCGTCATCCAGCACGTCAAGCATGGATGTCTCAATCATTGCTGGACAGATCACGTTGGCACGAATGCCTTGCGATCCAAACTCACGGGCGATGGTGCGAGTCAGGCTTATTACACCTCCCTTTGACGCCGCGTAATGCGCGCCGCCTACAAGGCCGCCGCCGCGCTGTGCTGCAGATGATGCCAGATTAACGATGGTGCCCGAACTTTTCTTGGAGAAAACCTTTATTACGCTCTGGCAAATGTTGAATGCTCCCTTGAGATTAATGTTTATCATCTGGTTGAACTCGTCCGAGGAGATCGAGAGAAGTCCTTTGCCGTTCACGATCGCAGCAGAATTCACCATCGCATCCACGGTCCCAAACCTCTTTAACGCAGCTTCTATTGCTGCATCACAGCTTTCGGGCGATTGAATATCGGTCCTTATGCCAAGAATATCCGCAGTTTTCCCGGTCTTGGCCTTTATCTCGCTTTCGATTTTTTCCGCCACTGTATCATTCATTGCGACATCCAAGGCTACTATCTTCGCGCCGTGCTCCGCAAACAATTCTGCCGTTGCGTAGCCAATGCCACGAAGCGAGGCCGCACCAACGATCACGCAAACTTTGTCCTGCAATTGCTTTAGATTGTTCATTGTTTTATCGACTTCCTTTGGATTTAGAGGTTTGGGTGGCGCGACTTTCAAACAGACCTCGAATTTCAGCTACGTCGAAGCCCAGCATGTGAAGCACTTCTTCTGAATTCCACCCGCAGGGCGCCGCAGGCGAACGTTGGTCCAGACTTTCCCCATCGACGCGCACCGATGTGCGGATTGCCGCCGTTCGGCCTTCGGTTGGATGGTCTTCGTAGGAAATTAGATTGACGGCCTTAAGATGCTGATCCTCTGGCAAGGTTTGGAGAGTATGGCACGGCATGACTGCAAGGTCTGATGCCCGCAAAATCGCGATCCACTCTTTAGAAGTCCTCTCAGTCAGCGGCGCGCCGCGCACTTCGAACCACTCTGAAACGTTGTCCGCACGGGCTGCGACTGAGTTGAACCTGGGATCATCTGCGAGTTCGGAACGGCCCGTAGCAATAAGAAAACTTCGCACCTGTGTGTCGGTATTTATCGTGAACGAGATAAATCCATCCTTCGTCCGAACTGGCTTATTATGTGGGCTGAGCAAGCGTTGATCACCTGCCGGGCCAACCGCAGGCTGGAAACTCTGCTGTGCCAGATGTTCTTGCAGGACGAAAGCAGCCATTGTTTCAAACATCGGGATTTCAAGAAACACACCGCGTCCCGTTTCCCGCTGACTGAGCACTGCTGCCATAATTACACCTGATGCAATCTCGCCAACGACGTGATCGCAAACCAGCATGGGTATATAGCTTGGCGCCCCGTCGCGCGCCTGCATCAGGCCAGCCATGCCTGTCGCCCCCTGTACCACGCTATCATATGTTGGAAAGCCACCATACGGCCCATTGGTGCCATAACCCGTCAGGAGACAGTAGATCTTCTCAGGGTGCCGGGAGTGGATTGTTTTGGCATCCAATTCCAGACGCACCAATGCTTGTGGCCTCATATTGGCAACTATAACATCAGCCCAGCTGATCAGTCGGTCAATGATCGGGCGTGCAGCTGGGTTCTTCAAATCAAGGCAAATATTTTGCTTACCGCGGTTAAGATGCAGATAAGTCCCGGAGTGTTCACCAGTCGGAGATTGGCCTCCGAGCCCACGCATTAGGTCTCGGTCGGGACTTTCGACCTTGATGACAGTCGCGCCGTACTGTCCAAGACGCCACGTAGCCACAGGGCCTACTACGACGCTGGTGAGGTCAAGAACCTTTAGTTTATGGAGCGGGGCAAAGCTCATGCGCAAGATATCTCCATAGTCGCCGCCAAAGCCATGGAGTGATCGTATACGCGCACATACCATCCCTGATCAGACCGGTCTGCAGCAATTGTGAGTTCGCGGTTCACATACAGAGGTGCAATGTGCCGCGTAGTGAGTGCCGCTTGTCGTAGGCCAAGGTCGATTCGCATTGCTTCGGTAACAAGTAGAGTCACAAGCCCACCGTTCACCACGAGGTCAGGTAGCCCCTCGACTTCCTGCGCATAGGCCCGATCCAAGTGAATTTTGTGGCTATTAAAGCCAAGCGCCGAATACTGGAATAGCAGCGTGTCGTCAGGCGTGACTTTCTTGATGAACTCAGCTTGAATGCTTGACATTTCAGGTGGTGGCGCCACCGCCCCCGAAGCGGCCTCAAGCAATAGGTATGTCTGTGTCTCTCTGATTGTCGCCGAGCCATCGACTTCTTTGATTATGTTCTCAATCTCGACGATGGCCATTTTTCCAGTCGGTGCTTCCTTTTCCCGGATTTTGGCAAGACGGCTTGTCCGCCGGATGGAGGAGCCGACCTTTATAGCGCCTTGGCATTCAACAGCCCTGCCACCCAACAAGAGGCGCGGAAGAGACATATCTGGCATTGGGACACCGAAACCTGGAAAGCCGTCTTTCCGGAGTTCGGTTCGGGGCGTCGCTCCCCCCAGAAGAAAGAAATGCCAGCCAAAGGGGAGCGAATCGCCGCTGCCGAAGGAAGTGGGCTTGAGGTTCAGCATAGCGGCGACTCGGCGAACCATACCCACACTACAGTTGTCCGGTTGCTCCTTTTGGGCCCCGGAACCTGAAAGTTGCATCTGCGAATCCCCCCAAATGAGTTCGGTATATGAATTTTACTATTTACCTATAAATCAAAAAATAGTGCAAAGCAAGCAGGTGTTTGAATGCCCAGTTTTTGTTAATAAATGCTGCATTTTAACCTTCTTTTTTGTGCACTCTTTAGGTGAGATGTTTTTGCTTGACAATTATTATTTTTACTGGTGAATATACCATGAGAGCTCGCTTAGCTATGCTCGGGTTACTGAGGTGTATGAATCTGCTGTTCGGGCACCTGAAGTACTAAGAACTCTTGTCCCAGAATTCCGCTACCAAACTCGCTGCTGAACCAACTGAGGAAAACAATGAAAATCGAACTTCACCACATCAACATCTGCTCTAGGGATGTTCCTGAACTCGAACGCTTTTACCGCGACGTGTTCAACTTTAACGGCGTAGAAGATGATGAGCATGAGCAAGATACCGGCCAGGGCTATGACGGCGGAGTTGCCTTTTTATCAGACGGAAACACCGAATTTCACCTTGCCACCACCGACCTTGGTGTCGCACATCGTACAGGTCACGCCGTCAATCCTCTCGAGCGGGGGCACATCGCCTTCCGTACCGACGATATCGAAGCGTTCAAGGAGCGCTTGAACGAGTTGGGCGTGCCATTCTCAGATTATGGCACTTGGGCCATGGCTGGGTGGTATCAAGTGTTCTTTCAGGATCCTTCGGGCACGATCATCGAGGTACACCAGATCGGCTGCTAGTCTGGTGTTCAATTAGTAGAGTCCGTGTTTGCGCATTGGAGCCCTGCGCCAACCGTATCGTCGTTGTCGGCTGATCGTCTCAAATTGATAGCGGCCAAATACTGAAATGATCAGCATGCCCTGCATGCAACAATACTAGCGTGAACAATTTGGCCGATCGCACTGGACGGGAGCCCTTATGACGACGAGTAGAAAAAAGGTTGAAGAGAATACGCGCGACGTCATGGAGTCGACGAAGTTGACGCCCAAAGCTCAAAACGCTGGCTACTCAGCACCAGCTCTGGAAAAAGGCCTCGACATTCTTGAAGTGCTTTGCAAGAGCAGTGAAGGACTGACGCAAAAGGAAATTGCGTCCTTACTTGGGCGGAGCACAAGCGAACTTTACCGCATGGTGAACTGCCTAGAGCGTCGAAAATATATCTCGCACGAGGGTGATAAATACTCCATCACCACAAAACTTTTCCAGCTTTCGAGGATCCATCCACCTACAGACAGGCTTGTTACGGCTGCCTTGCCAATTATGCAGGAGCTTTCGCACAGTGTGGGGTTTGCCTGCGATTTGCGAGTCTATAATAATGGATCACAAACAGTCATAGCGTCTATGAATACCCCTAGTGGTATTGGTTTCAATGTTCGCAGTGGAGCCGAAATTGCAATTGCCCCATCGGCATCCGGTAGAGTCCTCGTTGCATTTCAGCCTGCTGAAACGACAGAAATTCGTATCCGCGAGAGCTTTGCAGGCCTACCTGCCTCCGAGATCAAGGCATTTCGCAAAGATTTGCACGAAGTCGCCGTAAAGGGTTTCGCATCGATAAAGAGCCGTCAATATGAGGGTGTACATGCGATCTCTTTCCCTATCCTTGACATGGATCGCCACGCAATCGCGGCCTTAACCGTTCCAATGGTGCCGCGTTTGGACACCACCCCCGCGCCGAGCAAGAACGACGTTGAGGAACGATTGCGGGAAAGTGCGGAAAAGCTTAACCGGCTGATCAGATAGCGCCGCACAGCCAGGAACGCCAATCCTCTGTAAACAAATACGCATCGCCATTGGAACGCATCTCTATGAAAACAGTGTTTGACTGGTCTCCCGAAGAAAAGGCTATGGCGCTTCAGGCGCTTGAACGCTGCGAAACGGAAGCTGTTTCGTACGGACAGAGACAAAGAGCTATGTTTAATTCGGTCCGCCGCGTCGGCATTGTCGGGGGTGGCACCATGGGCGCTGGAATCGCAGTCGCCATGCTGAATGCAGGTTATTTGGTACAGATCGTTGAGCGTGACGAGGCTGCCGCAAATGCTGGGCGGCAACGGGTTCTGGACATACTCTCAAAAGATCTGGGTTCGGGCCGGATCGATCATGATACTCATTCGACGCGTCTAGCATCCTTTGGAGTGGCTCCACAGTACGATGTCTTAAATGAGTCTGATCTCGTGATCGAAGCCGTATACGAAAATCTGGACGTCAAGCGACGTGTTTTTGATGAACTTGATCAAGTTTGCAGGGAAACAGCTATCCTCGCCACAAACACATCTTACTTGGACCCTACGAGCATCTTCTCCGGTGTTTCCCACTCGGAACGTTGTATCGGATTACACTTCTTCAGCCCAGCAAACATCATGAAGCTTGTCGAGGTGATCCCAACAAGAGATACATCTGACCAAACCCTGGCCACCGCCTTCCAGATAGTTGGTGCCTGTCGAAAAATTCCAGTAAAGTCTGGTATTTGTGAGGGATTCATTGGAAATCGCATTCTGAAAACGATGCGGCAGCAGGCCGAACGAGTATTACTCTTCGGTGCATTGCCCGAGCAAGTGGATGCCGCGCTCAGAACATTTGGGATGAAGATGGGTCCATTTGAGGTGCAGGATCTTGCTGGTCTCGACATTGCCGCGCATCAAAGAATTGCAGCCAGAGAACGCGGTCAACTCGCCTTCGGACCAATTTCTGATCGCTTGTTTTCTGCGGGGCGCCTTGGACAAAAATCCGGTGCAGGTTGGTATGACTACGACGGCTCATCAAGAAAACCTGGTGTTCCTGAAAAGGTTCAGCGGGCTATCGATGAAGCAAGGACCGAAGCCAAAACTCACACGGCTACATGGCCTGACGAGGTCATTGTCGAAACTATACTTTTCTGCATGCTGGACGAGGCAGCGAAAATTCTTCAAGAGGGAATCGCCGCGCAACAATGCGACATAGATCTTGTTCAAGTTCATGGCTATGGATTCCCACGCGAAAAGGGTGGTTTGCTTGTTTTTGGTACTAATTATGGCCTTTCAAAGGTTGTGGGGCGCCTTAAAGAATTCAACGATTTAGGACTCATCGAACCGCCTTCCTCAGCCATGTTGCGCTTAGCTGACTGCAAGGCCTAATTGATGATGCAATCAGCGGAAAAAGGGCCACTGCCCACGGTGGGCGAGAAGTTACTAACCTGCGCCCTCACGAGACCGTCCGCCAATTCTCGCCGTCAGCTTTTGTGCAGCTTTCGCCAACTCCCGCTCAACATCTCCAACTGTCGTCCGACCTTCAAGATCGAGCCGCTCGAGGTATGGAACCGTCAGCGCAGCCAAAGCATTTTGCCTCGAATTAAGAATGGGGAAACTAACGGCCTGAACCCCTCTATACTGTTCGCTTTTCATGGACGCAAAGCCCTTGCTTGCAACGTCTGCGATCACTGCTTCAAATGTGGCGCAGTCTTTGGGAGACTTTCCCTCCATGCATTCGGTAACCCGCACATGCCGAACTTCTTCCTTCTGGAAGGCGACGAGCACCCGACCAGAAGCGGATTGTGGCACTTCGATCTGGGCACCGACCTGTACTGCAAACCCAATGCCGCTTGGTGCGTCCTGCTTGGCGATTACGACTTGGTTGCCCGCGCTGTAAACGGTCAGGTGGCAAGCTTGCTGTAACTGACTGGATAGTGACTGCATAATGGGCGCGGCCTCGAAAATCAGGCGCTCTGTCGGAGGGTGACGATGTGCCAACTCATACAACTTGGTTGTCAGAGCATAGACTTCATCATCGAGTGATACATAGTTCCGCCCGACGAGGCAGCTCAACATCCGATAGATTTCACCAACACTGCGGCCCAACTCCCGTGCTATATCTTTCTGGGAAAGACCGTCCTCTCGATGGCTGAGCAGCTCCAATATGTCCAAACCCTTTTCGAGGGCTGGTGCTGCGTAAGCACGGCCTTCGGTATCTGGAGAGATACCAACAATTTCACGTGACGTCATGTGCTTTTCCCCAAAACCATTCAACTTTTCTGAACCGAAGAATTCACCGATCGCAGGCGATTTATCGTTTCTACCCAAGTAGGTTTCGCCATTCCTAACCCCCTAGAACATAGCTCGGCAACCACAGTACGATCGAAGGGAACAGCATACACATCAGAAGGCCGAACATTTGCAGCCCGACAAATGGAATGCTGCCCTTGTACATCTCTTGAATCCGAATTTCAGGAGGAGCAGCCCCTTTCATGAAGAACAGTGCCAGTCCAAAAGGAGGAGTCAAAAAACTGGTCTGCAGGTTCATCGCCACAAGAATAAGAAACCAGATCATAATTGGGTTCGAGACACCTTGCCACGTTCCAATATGTCCCCCAAAATCCAGTAGAGTGATGATGGGCGCGAATATTGGAAGGATTATTAGCGTTATTTCAACCCAATCAAAAAAGAACCCTAGTATGAAAATTGTTCCCATTAGAACAAACAATATAGACCAAGGACCAACGTTCATATGCTCAATGAAGTTAATGATGAGGCTGTCACCACCAGTAGACTTGAATACAAAAGCAAAAGCCGTTGCTCCAACAAATATCCCAAAAATCATCCCGGTCGTAAGAGCAGTGCGTTTGCAAACATCGACAAAATTTATCCAGCTTAGTTTTCGATTGAATGCAGCAAGCAAAATTGATCCAAAGGCGCCTACTCCAGAAGCCTCTGTGGGAGTCGCAAATCCTAAAAGGATGGAACCAAGCACACAGAGGATCAAAAACGTAGGCGGCACAAAGCTGCGTATCACCATCATCCAAAAGGCATTTCGGGTGGGGGGTTTAATGTCGCTGGACATCGGTGGAGCGAGATGGGGCCAGAAACCACAAACTACAAGGATATAAATAAAATATAGCGCCGCCAAGAAAAGACCTGGAATAAAGGCTGCAATAAACAAGGTCCCCGCTGGGACAGCCATCAAATCTGCCATAATTACAAGCATAATTGAAGGAGGTACTAGCACTCCGAGGGTCCCTGATGCTGCTATCGTGCCGGTCGCCAATGGGATGTTATAGTTCGCACGCATCATGACAGGAAGTGCCATCATAGTGACCATTACCACGGAGGCACCAATGATACCGGTGGTAGCGGCCATGATCGTGCCTACTAACGTCACGGCAAGAGCAAGTCCACCAGGGGTTTTGCGAAACATTACCTGCAGTGCATGAAGCAGATCTTTTGCCGCGCCCGACTTCTCCAGCATCGTGCCCATAAAAATGAACATCGGGATTGCGACAAGCACAAGGCTTTCCATGGTGCTGCCGTAGATTCGGAGAGGAATGAGTGTTAACTGGCTCAGCCGGAAGGATCCTAAAGTGTCACCCAAGACTGCAAAGAGCAAAGCCACACCGCCCAGCACAAATGCAATTGGGTACCCGGTGAAAGCCAGAATCGCGAGTGTGGCGAACATCACCAATGGGAGGTAGGTTACTAGAATGTCCATGGAAGTTGTTCCTTGCGAACAGTCTAACCCGAAGCCACACGACAAACCGCGAGGGGCTGCATGCGCATGACACTAGGGTTAGGGGTGAGCAGATGGCGGCATGTCGTTCGCCGGGTCAGCGGGGTGAAGGTAGGAATGTGCATATGTACCGGAATCGCGCCTGAGTGAGGGTGGCCCCCATAAAAATACGACGCATCGCATTGCGACAGACATTCCCCCCAGTGCGATCAGTGCGAATCCTGCAGGTAACATACTCTTGATCAAGAACCGATGATCAAGACCCGTCTGTGCAGCAGATCTCTCCCCGACCGAATATGATCTGAGTGCGTTTTCGGTGCCGTATTTCATCACCACATAGCAATATGGGACCATGAACAGGATGCACCCGGCCAGTTCAATCTTCGCTCGTGTGCGCGGGGTCATGTTCTCGCGCAGGAGCTCGATACGAACATGAAAATCTTTTGTATACGCATATCCAAGACAAAGTAGAAAAAGTGCAGAATGCAGATGCCATTCGAACTCTTGAACCCTAGCAGCGCTTATTGTCCTATACCAGACAGTGAAGGTGAATTCGGGATATAGCGTAATAAGTTTGCGTTGAATCACATCGTACATGATTGAGGCAATTAGCAATGGAAGCAGAATAACGGCAGATGCCAATCCTATTTTACCCAACAGCCCCGAAATCCCGTCGCTTGCGCGCAAAAGACGCGTGTAGCGGCCTTCCCCTACACCCATTCGGTATATGAATAGGCCAGCTATGAAGGATGTCATTGCCACCAGTATGTACGAATTGTAAGGTACGAACACTTCGAAGTAGGCGATAAGACGTTCTGCTGCTTCATCTCCGCGTCCAGCTGCGCGGCGTAGTGTATTGAGTTCTCGGTCAGTAATGCTGAATGGTCCCGCAAAAAGTAACCCAAACCAACTGAGCAGCGATGCAGCAGCATAGGTAGCAGGCTCGGCGCGCATGATCGCTGCGACAAACAATGCTCCGAGAACGACCCCCAGCGTCGGCAACACCGCAAACGCGGAAAATGGCAAAATGACGATTATAAATGTCGCGACGAGAGCTACGATTGCAGCGAATGTTCCTATAAAGCGAAGCATGTGACCTCCCAAGGCTTCTAACCGCACGCCCAAGTCGGCGTGCGGTCCCGCATCATACTTTCGATCGCTAGGTTAGCGCAGGTATCCCAAGTCGCGCCAGATCGCATAACCCTCACGGAACTCTGAATAGCTCTCATACACGCGCGCGAAGTCTGCATCCCGGGCAGACTCTTCCTCAACGACCTCTTCCCACGCGGCCCTAAGAGCATCGAGTATCTCATCCGAATAAGTCTCAATGCTGACGCCCCGCTCCCTCAACTCGTTTAAGGCGTCCACTTGAAGCGCCTCACCTTCTGCTAATCCATAGGTGATGTTCGCGTCACAAACGGTAGAGATCTTCATTTGCGTCGCGTCATCGAGACTCTCCCAAAGGTCCAAATTAATCATTAACTCCAGAAACGTAGCTTGCTGGTGCCAGCCCGGGAAGTAATAGTAGTTTGCAACTTGATAGAACCCGAGACTGAGATCGATAGCTGGCATCGAGAATTCCGCAGCGTCCAATGTTCCCAACTCCAACGCTGGAAAGACATCTCCACCGGCCAGAAGTTGGGTCGATACACCTAGCTTCTCCATAACGCGCGCTCCTAAGCCCAAGAAGCGCATCCTGAGTCCGCGGAAATCCTCGACCGTTTCGATTGGTTCACGGAACCAGCCGGCTGCTTCAGGGGCGATGATACCACAGAAAAGTGACTTTATGTTGTGGGGCTCATAGAGCTCATCAAACAACTCCTGGCCACCGCCGAATTTGATCCAAGCTAGATACTCGCCTGCCTCAGGTCCGAATGGCACAGCCGACATTAGCTGTAGGGCAGGTACACGTCCCGCCCAAAATCCGGGAGTTGACCATCCTGCCTCAATCGCGCCGGTGCCAACGGCATCGAAGACCTCGAGAGCTGGAACGATTGCGCCCGGTTCTTGGAAATTGACGGTGATCTGGCCATCAGTGATATGCCCGATTTGATCTGCAATACGATGCCCCAGCGGCCCAAGCTGAATAAGCGCTCCAGGATATGTCGACTGTAGATTCCAAGTCTCCTGAGCGCTTGCATTACCTGCAAACAGGATACCAGTCATCGTCGTCACGGCAATAAAGTTCTTCATATTGATCCTCCCATGTCTCTGTTTCTGACCGCGGCGTTCTCACTCGATTATCCCATGAGCGACTCCAGAAAAATCTGTGCCGCCATTCGGCTCCGTGCATTAACGACGCTAGCCTCCCACTCGCCTGCGTCGACGAGCAACCTCTGCTTAACAGTTTCATATACGATGTCAATGTTGTTTATATGAAACTCATGAGGAACAATGCTAGAATGATCGCACTGAAGCGAAAAGCCAAAGGTTTTGCTATGCAGGTCGAGCCCACATCTTGATTAGTGAATGCTGTGAATGGGCTAAGTGCGAGACATGGCCATCCGCACCCTGGCCACCGAACTGGCAAAGGTGCCCGAAGTCGACCTGATGAAAAGCGCAGGAGCGTACGACTTTCACATGGTCATGCCCGTTGACGAGCAACGCCCACAGGTCGCCAACCCCGATCTTTCGAAGTGCCGGATCGTCTCAACCCGCGAGGGCGGCCTTCTTCAACACGAAGACATACCCGAGGCAGCAGTTGATATCGCGCGGCTCTCAGGGTTAGCGTCACAAGCCTTGCCACGGACTTTGCCGCCGCAATACCTTTGGATGTTTTGGGTCAAAGCCGCGCGCTTGTGCCGCTGTTATTGCGATGCCAAGTTGGCGGCGATACCCGGCGGACCTATTTCTCCGTTGGCCTATTTCTTTCCTGACCGGGCTACCCTGGAGCTGCAGCGGCTCCATGCGCAGCACTCGGGCCCCGGCATTCCTTTCGCGAAGCCGCGCGGCTGATCAAAAGCTTCCTCTCCTGCCACCCGCCCCATCACACCACGGTGCGCGGCAGGTTGGGAATACGCAGCCACGGCTCGAGAAAAGTCGAAAGGCATCAGGTGATCCCGTTGAAGCACTGCCCAAAGGCGGTTTGACGGTTTTTCTGGACGGTGCCCACATCCGCTGTCGACCAGAGTATCAGCAGCGACACCTGGATCTTGTGGTCGGAAAGATTGAAAGCCGCAATACGAGTCGGCGATTTGGCTTGGTCGCCAATGCGACGGCATCGCCAGGCAGCCGTATGCGAGAGGAGCTGTCAGGCTTTGGATGGAAACCAGGCCGTCTGTTGACGGTAGATGCAGATCGTCTCGTTCGAAGACCTGTTCGGCGGCAAGCTCCACGCAGCGGTTGATCGCCAGCACCCGCGCGATCTCTATTACGTCAAGCTGCTCTACGAGAACGAAGGGCTGACAGGCGATCTGTTCCGCACCTTCCTGATCTATGTCGCAAGCTCACCGCACCCTGCGCATGAACTTCTAAACCCGAACCTGATCGATCTAGATCAGCCCTATGCGCAGCAATTCGAGGGCATGACCAAGACGCCCGTCGCGCTCGGCGAACTGCTGGAAACCCGCAAACGGCTGGTCGCTGATATCCGGTCGCGCCTCGATGACAACACAAAGCGCTTTCTCCTTAGCCTGCATGACGGCACGCCTGAATTCGAGGCCATTGACCGCCTGCAGACGGCCGATCTGCCCGCCGTCAAATGGAAGCTGCTCAACCTCCGCAAGCTGATGGAACGAACGCCGGTAAACATGCCGCACAGCGCGCCGCACTCGCCAAATTATTTGGCTGATCCTGACTTCGCCGGCACCGAACCGGCGCCGGGGCGTTGCGGGGTGTCCCCGCTGGAAGGGTAGCGGAAAAGCGCCAGAGGCGGGTTGCAGCGACGGGAAGGCTTTCCCTCTCCCATGCCAACCGGGAACAACCGCGAGTCCGGCTTGCCGGCCTAGAGATAATGCCGAAACGACAATGTTTTGAACTAACCTCTTGTATTACCGTTAAAGTCTCGCCGACATCATCGGCAAACGAAAGCGTCACGGGATATCCGTCCCGATAAATGCAGGTGTTGAAGTTTAGCTTTGTTAGGAAAAGGGAGGTTTCGAGCACCTGCTCTACCCAAACCAGGAGGACCCGGGTGTGCGGCTAATCATCCGGTCGTATGTCTCTTGCTCGGGCTCTTCAGAAAGCTCGAATCGTGACGCTGCGTCACCTAGGTGGAGTAGGGAAAGTGCGAAATCGTGAACTTCCGAGACCAGTGCGTGCTCGATGCAGGGTTCCTTGAACCAGATACCGGCGTCATGTTCACGCGTTGCTTTCCTTCTAACCAGTTCGGCATCCATTGCCGGAATCGAGGACCGGGGTATCTCTATCGGCGGTCGGCCAGATGTTTTGAAGTAGGCCCCTGTACGCAAAGCAGGATCGCTCGACCAGGCCCAATGAATAAAGCCGTCGATTGACTTAACAAGGACGGTGCGGCGCTCGGTGTACTGCAGCCAACGTAGCGTGGCTGCGATCAGTGATACGCCGTAGCGATCAGCGCAAGCCCCAATGGCATCCAGATCGGGCTGTGCTTTTGGTGCAATCTGTCTGCGAAAGTCATCTAACGGCATGAGGAGGTTTGCTGCGAACTCGTTCGCCTCTTTCTCGATCTGTCGGTACTGGCTGTCCCAGCGCTCCATATCGTCGGTGCTGCACCGGATGCCGTCGGGATGATCCTGTCTGTGCAAGAGATAATGGCCGAACTCATGGGCAAGCGTAAAGTTGATGCGTCCAGCCGATGCAGTGTCGGAATTGTAGAAGATACCCCAGCCTTTTTCACCGGGCGGAGCCTTGATGAGCGCGCCTTCAAAGCCAGGAAGCGTGCGCCCCTGCACAAGGCTTATCGGATCATCAGGAAAGCGTTGCCTGGAAAAGTCTTGCGCAAGCTCCCGAACATTAACCGGAAAGCGGTCGTCGCCACCCAAAGTGTTCAAGATGATGGTCAGGTCGTATGCCCATCGTTGTGGCGACTTCGGCTTTGTCATCCGGGCTTACCCCACAGCTTCACCATCTCACGGATTTTCTCTTTGGTGTCAGGATCCATGTGTCTGTACTCGCGATAGAACTGAACATCGACCGCATCTTCCTCTGTGATCGTCTGCTTTTCATCGAGGAGATATTCAATAGTAACCCCAAGAACTTCTGCAATTTTAGTCAGTTTTTCCGCCGATGGGCGCGGCGGATTCTTGTTCTCCAGCTCCCAAATGTAGCTTTTGCTGGAGTCCGAGAGATCAGCGAGTTTGTCGAGCGTAAGCTTTTGTTCCTTCCGTAAGCGGCGAATTTTTCCTCCCAGGCCGTTGGTCATGTGGCGGCTTCTCCCATCATCTTTTTGTTCGGTAAAGGCATACTTTACATGCTTGACTTCCGACTTTCAACAGATATATGGTGTTCGGAATAGACATACTTTTTATGCCTGAACCCCCAACTAACAGGAGGCAGGGAAAACATGAGCAAGGGACCGAAGACCCATCACATCGCGCCGAATCCGGCAGGCGGATGGGATGTTAAGCGTGGCGGCGCATCACGCGCCAGCAGCCACCATGACACTAAGCAGAGCGCCGTCGATCGCGGACGTGAAATCCGCCGCAACCAACAAAGCGAACTGCGCATCTACAACCGCGACGGACGGATCGCCAGCAGCGATAGCCACGGTGGCGACCCGTTCCCGCCCAAAGGCTAAACAGAAAGGACACAGCCATGGCGAAAGACGAAAAAGGCAAACCCGAGAAAGAATACACGATTGTCGTGAACGGCCGCGAGAAGACGGTGACGGCAACCGAGCTTGGTCAGGACGATCTGGTCGCCCTCGCCTATGAGAACCCTCCCACCGGCGCGATGATCTGCTTCACGATCACTTACCGGCGCGGCCAAGGCAACAAGCCCGAGGGCACGCTGGATGAAGGCGAGACGGTGAAGCTGAAGGAGGGCATGATCTTCAATGTCACAGCAACTGATAAGTCGTAACGCCGATCTGAAGGCCCTCGAAGAAGACGGATACGAGGTGGCTATAATGGCTAGCCACCTCGTTATCTTCAACGTACCTTACGTGAGTGCAAACCGCGAAGTTAAGCGCGGCATGCTCGTGTCCGTTCTGCAGATGAATGGGGGCGAGACGATTAAACCGAGCGACCACAAGGCATACTTCGCCGGTGAACATCCTTGCGATTCGGCCGGCCACCCGCTCGAACCCATCAGGCATTCAAGCAAACGTCAGACCCTCGGCAAGGACATAACGGTAGACCACATGTTTTCGGCAAAACCGAAAGAAGGCTATCGCGACTACCAGCACAAGATGACAACCTATGTTGAGATGATCGCCTCGCCTGCGCGGAAAATCGACCCGACGGCGGATGCGCGAACGTATGTGGTGGCAAATTCCGATGAACCCGATCCGGTGTTCAACTACCATGACACGGCTTCGACACGAGCCGGGATCGGTGGACTTTCAGAAAAGCTGGCAATGAGCAAAGTTGCCATAGTCGGTCTAGGCGGCACGGGCTCATACGTGCTCGACCTGATTGCCAAAACGCCCATCCGTGAGCTGCACCTCGTCGATGGGGATGATTTCCTGCAGCACAACGCATTCCGCAGCCCCGGCGCGCCGAGTATCGAAACCCTGCGAGAGCGGAAAAAGAAGGTGGATTACTTTGCTGCGCTGTATGAGCCCATGCGTAAGGGCATCATCCCGCATCCAGTGTACCTCGACGAGGCGACCGCGACTCTGCTGGACAAGATGGATTTCGTCTTCGTTTGCGTTGACTCAGGTGCAGCCAAGCGCCCGGTGGTCGAACGCCTCGAAGCAAAGGGCATCTCCTTCATCGATGTCGGTATGGGCATCCAGATGGGCGATGATGCGCTCGTGGGTGTGCTGCGAGTGACGCTAAGCACCGCCGAACACCGCGAGCCCCTGCGACGCCGTGTTGGTATGAGTGATGCGGACATTGACGATGCCTACGCCACCAACATCCAGGTGGCTGACCTGAACGCCCTGAACGCCACGTTCGCAGTGATCCGGTGGAAGAAACTGGCCGGTTTTTATGCTGATTTTGAAGGCGAACATTCCAGCAACTACACAATCGACGGGAACACAATCGACAACATGGACAGGCGAGATGGCAATTAAAAATATTTCACACCAGTTTGTGGGCGCGATCCCCGAACATATCAAGGAGGGTGTCCTCTACCTTGCGATGGATTACGCGACGGCCATTCACAAATGCGCCTGCGGCTGCGGGCGTGAGGTTGTCACACCGTTTAGCCCGACCGACTGGAAGATGGGCTATGACGGTGTCTCGGTTTCCCTTTCGCCGTCTATCGGAAACTGGAGCTTTCCCTGCCGGTCACATTATTGGATCAAGCACAGCAATATCCGGTGGGCGGGCGACATGACCGACGAACAAGTTGCCGCCGGCCGGCAACAGGATCGCCGCTCCAAGGATCGTTATTTCAAAACAACCGAAGCCGAGCCAAGGCAGAAAAGCGCTGAGACACCAACCGGCTTCTGGCAACGTATCGTGTATTGGTTCCGTCGTAAGTGATAAATGCTCCCCGCGCTTGTGGCCATAGCCGCCTCCCTTTCTTTGGCCGCGCCGGTGAACTTTTTCCAGCGCGCGCTGCTTCCACTTTTTGTGCAGCATGAAGCGCCAAGCGCTCTTGCTGCTGCGTCAAGAACAGCGCCTGGTCCTTCTGCGCAAGCGCCAGCCAGCGCGCTGTTCGCGAGCACGCTCTTCAATGGCTTTTTGCTGCGCGCGGGCCTGATCATGAGCTTGCGCGACCGACGATAATGATGCCGGGTCGAGCGCCTTCATCCGCGCGCGCATATTCTTAGCGGCTGACATCCTTGAAATAGCGTGACAGGGAATGCACATCGCCGAACCGGTCCACGACGGCAAAGGCGCGGCGATCGCCACGGGCAAGAATATAGCCCCGCTCTTCCAGCGCGTGCCGAAAGGCGACCGCGCTGTCCGCCTCGCGCCAAGCGGCGGTGATTTCTTCGCGCCGTTGCTCAGGCGTGACGCCGGATTTTTGCCGCCGGGCTTTCGCCGGACGACCTCATGCAAATGAAGCGGGTTGCGGGGACAGGATTTGAACCTGTGACCTTCAGGTTATGAGCCTACTGGCCCCATATCTACTATCTGCGTTCTTCTGTCGGCAGATGCCGCGTGGGACCATTCAATTATGTGGGGTCACGCCGCGCACCGGAAGAGCGGCATAGCCGACTGCGTCACGAAAGCGGCATAGGCTTACAGCTTTTCACCATTTTTGGCCCACCGCTCATGTGACATTCATGATGTCACCCGCCACATCCGAAACCGCCCCTGCCCTGTCACTTCCCGGATAAGCCCGCATGCTTCCATCCACTCCAGATTGCGCTGTACCGCGGCGCGGCTTGCACCGGTCAGCTTTTCGGCCATCGGCGCGGAGATCAGCGGCCATTCGGTCAACACGCGGCGCAGGGCTGGCGGTGTACGGCCTGACAGCTTAGCCATCGCAGCTTGCGCGCGTTGGTCCCAAGCTTCGATATCATCAAGCTGACGCATCGCGGTCAGAATCGCAGCCTCCATCCCATCGAGCCAACGACTGAGGCGGTCGCAAGCTGTGCCACTCCCGCGTAGCCCCCCTGCCCCGCCCATGGCAAGTGGTGCAAAAACTGCACCTTTACTCTGCCCAACTGCAAAGCGAGCGGCGGTGATCGCGGCCTCAGTCCGCCCCCCCTGCCCGTCCAGCCCCGCGAGTGCCCAGAGGTGATACCCCATGCAAGCCCGGCTTATCGGATGCAGTAGATGCGAAGCCTCCATCAGCTCTGACCAGCCCTGGGCGTGATCAGAGAATTGCGCATCCCCTTCATTCTTGTTGTCCGATTCATGACGGCCGAGGAATTCTGCCAACCCTGCCTCGGGACCTGGCCCACTGGTCAGTCTGCGCACTGACCAGCCCGCGCTGGCAAGGGCGCCCGCATCATCTTGCACACCAGACAGGCGCAGCCCGACCCACAGTGCCAGCCGATCCGTGCCAATCCGGTCCCCCGCAAACCAGCTCAATTCCGCAGCCTCGATCAATGCTAGTCGATGCCGCCACCCCTCAGGGCCGCGCAGCAGTCGATCATCCAACGCCCCAAGCTTGCCCGCAACATGCGCAAGCCGCGCGGCCAATCCGGCCTCGGCCTGTTTCCAGTCATCGACGAGCGTGACCTCTGATGGATCGGACCTTGGGCCAGGCGGCAGAAAATCCGGCTCGTCTTCAAGCGGTCCCGGCAAAAACCACAAATCTTCTTCAGGGGCAGATATGGCCTCGTCAGAAGGGCCAGGGCTTTCGCTCAATATGTCATGCAGGATTGGGCTTTCGCGCTTCATGTGCGCAAAATATACTTATTTTGCAAACTACCCAAGTGTTTTGTACGACTGCATCAGATCTACATATATAGCATGGCTACACGAGGTTGCACAGCTTTGCTCTGATTGCGCTCAGTGCAAGGAAACCAAGGGCTTTTACAACAGCGTGGCCACAGAGAGAGCCCTTGCATTCGTTTATAAACGGTCGTTTATTGGCCGTATCCGTAACTGCAAAAGGCAGGATTTGATGCCGTTGATAGGCTACGCGCGTGTTTCCACCGAGGATCAGACCCCCCTGCCCCAGTCGCAGGCCCTGAAATCAGCGGGCTGTGTCGAAATTCATGAAGAACAAGCCTCGGGCGGTGATCGCGCGCGGCCGGTACTGGCGCGGGTACTGGAACGCGTTGGCAAGGGCGACACGCTGGTGGTTGTGCGTATCGACCGGCTGGCCCGGTCGCTGTCGCATTTGCTGGAGGTCATTGAACGACTGGAAGCCAAGGGCGCGTTCTTTCGGTCAATCCAGGATCCGATCGACACGGGATCCCCACAGGGCAAGTTCACGTTGCAAGTGCTGGGCGCGGCGGCTGAGTTCGAACGCGCCCTGATCCGGGAACGCACAAAAGCCGGGCTTGCCAGCGCACGAACCAAAGGCCGGGTTGGCGGCAATCCGGGCCTGCGCGCACGTGATCCGGCAGCGCTGCGCAAGGTGCGACTTGCACGACAGGACGGCTACATGGAACGCCTGAACGAAACCGCGCAGGACTGGGTGCCGCATGTGCGCCGCTTGCGCCCCGATCTGGCTTGGGAAGACGTGGTCCGCATTATCAACGGCCCCCTGCCCGAGGCCCGGCGCTGGACGCAAAGCCGTCTACTGCGCGCTGTGAACGCCTATGTCCGCGATGGGTTCCTCCCCGCGACGGTGCTTGATCGCGCTGGCCCGCGTGCGCGAGATGATCGCCTCCCCGCCATCGTGGCGGGCATCAAGGGCGCGGATCCCGACATTACGCTTCAGGCTATCTGCGGCCGCTTGGAAAACATGCGTGAGCGCACACCCCGCGGGCGGACAAGCTGGCAGCCTTCTTCGGTGAAGATGCTGTTGGAGCGGGCGAAGCGGCTTGGGATGCTATGAGGGAATCGGGCTCGATTCGGGTTGGCCTGAGGACCGCAGGAGGGCCAAGCATATCTTGTGTATCAGGGGTAGGAGGTGTCATACATAATGCGATCAACCCCTGCATGATGAGCTGAGCGAGAGAAAGTAAAACATCAAAAAAGCACCAGAAGCACTTGATATCTTGAGGATTTATCGCCGTCAGAAAATACCGGCTCCGACGCGATACCAGCCCTACGTCAGGTTTTGCTGGAAAAACCCCCTGATCCTGTTGTATAGGATATGAAAATGAAAATCCCAAAAAGGGACGTGGGGCATGAGCATCAAGGGTTCGCGACGGTTTCAGGGCCTGTCGTCACGGCTGACTAAGCGGCTTCAGGAGCATACGGAGGAGAGCTTCCCACCGGATGCGAAGAAGACGCTGCGGCGTTTCGCGATGCGCGAAGTCGCGGATCTGCTCCGGATCAATCAGAACACCTTCCGGCATTATATATCCAGCATGTCCGACCGGCTCCCGACAGGGGAATTGGACAAAAGCAACCGTAGGTATTTCGCTGCGGAGGAGATGATCGAGATACAGCGGATACTCTTTGATGAGGGGAAGCTGGATGATGCGCTCCGCCCCCGGCGAAGGGAGGGGGAGCGCTGTCAGGTCATCACATGCTTTAATCTAAAGGGGGGCTCAAGTAAGACAAGCTCCGTGGTGCATCTCGGCTCCTTGATGGGGCTGAGGGGTTACCGGGTGCTCTTGGTCGACTTGGATAGCCAGGCAAGCCTGACCAACATGTTCGGGGTCACCCCGGAACTGGACCCGGATATGCTCAGCTCATACGACTTGATCCGATATAAGGACCCAGTCCCGGTGCGTCAGGTCATCCGGAAGACCTATTACCCCACGATCGACCTGATCCCGGCCTCCATGAACATAATGGAGTTCGAGTTTGAGACCGCTCTCTCCTTCCGAAATCCCGGGGACTCCGGGGGGTTTCATCGCCGTATCGCGGACGCGCTCGACCCGGTCCGGGACGATTACGACCTGATCCTGTTCGACACCCCACCGCAGCTGAGTTTTGCAGTGATCTCCGCCCTCTTCGCCTCAAACGGAGTCCTCATCCCGCTTAACGCCTCCATGCTGGACGTGATGTCGCTGGCGACCTTTCTCAGCATGGCCTCAAACCTCATGGAGGTGGTGGAGCGACACGCCCCGGATCACGGGTTCGACTTCGTCAAGATGCTCATCACCCGGTATGAGGGGACTGACCAACCGCAGGTCCAAATGGCTAGTTTCCTCCGGACCGTCACCGGAAATTCGGTCATGGCCGCTGAGTTCGTCAAGTCCACCGCAATCGGGGACGCGGCAAACACGAAACAGTCCGTGTTCGAGGTGGAGCCCCGGGAGGTCAACAAGAAGACCTACGACCGGGTGATCGAATCTGTCTACCGGATAGCGGATGAGATTGAGCAAGAAATGCACCGGTCGTGGGGGCGGATCGATGGGTCGTAAGGTTTTCGGGAAATCCCTTGAGCGGGCCATGGACGAGGATCTGGATGATCTGGACAGCGAAGAAGCGCCTTCTCCGTCACAGCAAGGTCCAACCGTATCGCGGGCAATTGAGGCGCTGCGAGATGAGGACCGGCACAGCACCCGCATGATCAGCCCCTCGCTGATCCACATGTCCCAGATCATGGATCGCTTGGACCCGTCCGAGGATCTGGACGGGCTTATCGCCTCAATCCAAGAGGAGGGCCAGAAGGTCCCAATCCTGGTCCGGAGGCTCCCAGACGGGGATCTTGAGGTGGTATACGGCCGCAGGCGTCTCCTCGCCTGCCGGGCGCTTGGAAGGGACGTCCGAGCCACTGTAATGGAGATGACGGATGAGGAGTCCGTCATCGCGCAAGGGGTGGAGAATAACGAACGCCTCGACACCAGTTTCATCGAGCGGGCCCTCTTCGTCTCCCGTATCCTCGACGCTGGCTTCAAGGCTGTGGTGGTAACCCGGGCGACGGGGATTGATAAAACCAGCATCTCCCTCATGAAAGGCATCGTCGAGGGGATCCCGGAGGAATTGATCCAACATATCGGCCCCGCGCATGGGGCCGGGCGACGCCAGTGGGATCAGCTGCGGTCAAACCTGAAGGACCAGAGGGAAGCTGATATATCGGGGGTCATCGCTGGAATACCTCGGGACCGCCCGAGCCCGGAGCGGCTCGCGGAGGCGATCAGGCTCACTCAGGCCGAACCTAGGCCACAAGTGGAACCTCCCTCCCCGCCTGGCATAACCACGAAGGTTACCGGTTCCCGTCTTACCATCTCAGCCGGGTCGAAAAAGGATCGAGCCTTCCTGAAACACCTAGAAACCCGGCTTCCGGAGTTACTCGAGGAATGGAGGAAATCATGATTAGCATTTAAAATCAGCGGCTTACGAGAGTTACCCCAAGTGTTTGCCGCGGCAAACTTTCAACCCGAACATGGAGGCGGACCGAGCAAAAACGAAAAGACCCCCCGAAAGCGGTGCTTCCGAAGGGCCTTCGATTAGTCTTGACACCTGATTGATACCCCAACGGATACGTAAATTCAACACCGATCTCGGTGAACGATCTCGTTTTGCCGTCTGAAATCATCAATGAGACACAAGAATCCGGCGACGCTTTATCGCGTCGCAACCGGGGTCATGCCCTGTGACCAAAAGGACACCCCCGGCTTCGCCCCCACCCTGCGCGGGGAGATCCTGCCTGCACTACGGGTGGTTCGTCGACAGCTGGGCCTATCGACAGGAAACTTGTTGGTCCTGAGCGCCCTCCTGAGTCACCTGCCCTGCCGGGACCCGAAGACCGGCACAGAGCGCCCTATAACCCCGGATATGATGCTGGTGGTATTTGCCGGCAACCGCGCCCTGTGTGACAGGGCTAACGGGATGGATGAGCGCGTCCTGCGTCGGCATATAGGACGGCTGACCGAAACGGGCCTAGTGGTGCGGCGCTCCTCCGCATCAGGGAAGAGATTCCCTTTAAAACGTAAGGGAACGATCGTGGACGCCTTCGGCATAGACCTCAGCCCACTCCTCCAACGCATGGGAGAACTTCGCGAGATGGCGGAGCGAGAGAAGGAACTTCGGGAGGAGGTCAGAAACCTCAGGGCCCGCGCCTTGGCAATCCGGGCACACCTAGCAACGCAGGCTGTGTCCCTCGATGAGCGGGAAAGGCTTGAGGGTATCCGTAGGGCCCTGAGACGCACCGGGATGACCCCACAGGATCTCAGGAATGTCATAGCGGAGCTGGAGGCAGCGCCGGACGCAACGGTAGGCCTTGCTGATACGGAGCAGCTTCCCGCGGCAAACGAGGCCAACCACGACCCGAAAAACTCCGACTTATCAAACCAGCACCGTAAACCGGTCATGCATCCGATGACCCCGAAAATGTCCGCCTCGGACGGTCAAAATGTCCGCCTCGAAGAGTCCCTAAACATTGAAGATAAAAAAAAGAATAATCTTGATCCTGAGCAAGCATGGGAAAGGTGCGAAGAGCTAAGATCATTCTACCCAGACATCGACCCTACCCCAGAGGGAGTCGTCAAAGTTATTTATGATTTTGGAAGAATGTTGAATGTGAATGAGCGCACCCTCATCAAAGCTTGTTGCTCAATGGGAGTTGGGAGGATGCTACGGGCCATGGATTACCTAGCAAAGAACGCTCCTCGCATAGCCCGACCTGAACGGTACCTAGACCGCATGATACGCGATGTAGAAGCAGGGGTGAGTGTCGGATGGGCGTAACCGCGCGGTTTCCCTGCGCGAAGTTTGCCGCGGCAAACAAAACCATGGTTCGAGCCTCCGGTGTCTCAGATAGATCAAGGAGAATCATTTCCGAACGCAATAAAAGGTGTGGGGTCACTAAAAATCTAGAGGAAGAGAAGGGCTGTGGAGGGTTTGACGGGAAGTGAGATCGGGAGAGTGGCTTCCGGCGCCCGTTATGGAGATGATCTGATGGCGAAATCTGCTATGAGAATTACCCTGTCCACATCCAAGGACATCCCTTTCGACAAGCTCATGCTCAGCCAGTTCAATGTGCGGTGCATCAAGGCCGGTGTGTCTGTCGAGGAACTGGCCGAGGATATCGCACGGCGCGGTCTGTTGCAGGGCTTGAGCGTGCGGGCGGTGCTGAATGATGATGGCACTGAGACCGGCATGTATGAAATCCCCGCGGGCGGTCGGCGGTTTCAGGCGCTGGCTTTGCTGGTGAAGCAGAAGCGTCTGGCCAGGACAGCCCCCATTCCCTGCATCCTGCGTGAGGCTGGGTCTGACATTCTGGCGGAAGACGATTCACTGGCCGAGAATATGCAGCGCGTCGCTTTGCATCCGCTTGATCAGTTCCGGGCGTTCGTGGCTTTGCACGAGAAAGGTCAGGGTGATGAAGCGATTGCCGCCGCCTTCTTTGTGACGCCGCAAGTGGTGAAGCAGCGGCTGAAGCTGGCAGCTGTGGCCCCTGCCCTTCTGGATGTCTATGCCGAAGATGGCATGACGCTTGAGCAGCTCATGGCCTTCACTGTCAATCCGGATCACGACCGCCAGATGCAGGTCTGGGACGTGATCTCATCCTCGTGGAACAAGGAGCCATTTCAGATCCGGCGGATGCTGACGGAAACCTCGGTCCGCGCCTCGGATCGGCGTGCCGTGTTTGTCGGGGCTGAGGCTTATGAAGCCGCAGGCGGCACGGTTCTGCGCGATCTGTTTCAGGGCGATGATGGCGGCTGGCTCGAAGATGTCGCACTGCTCGATCGTCTTGTCGCGGATCGGTTGCAGACTGAGGCGGAAGCAATCGCTAACGAGGGCTGGAAGTGGATCGAGGTCGCGCTCGACCTGCCCTATGGCTACAGCCACGGGCTGCGGCGGTTGTCCGGTGATCCTGCGCCAATGAGCGATGAGGAGATTGCGTCCCATGCAGCGCTGCTGGCTGAGTACCGCGCGCTCGAGGATGAGTATGCCGGTCAGGATGAAATCCCCGAAGAGGTTGATGCCAGGCTAGGGGAACTCGAGCAAGCCATGGAAGCGATCGAGGCGCGGCCGCTGATCTTCGATCCGGACGAGGTCACGCGGGCAGGGGCCTTTGTGACCCTTGACCGTTCGGGAGAGCTGTCAGTTTACCGCGGGTATGTCCGACCCGAGGATGAGCCGCGCGCAGAGGCCGCGGTCCAGGACGGCAGCGAGACTGGCGCTGCGCAGATGGGGCAGGGGGGTGATACTGGATTCTCGTACCCGGATCATCATGGCAATGATGCCGGTGCCCATGTCGGGACCATCATCACATCGGGCGGGCAGCTGCTCGGGGCTGGTCTGCCGGAGGACGAGGATGATGGTGCTTTGAAGCCTCTGCCCGAGCGGCTGGTTCAGGAACTGACTGCACATCGCACCTTAGCTCTGCGCGAGGCCCTTGGCCGGTCTCCCGATGTCGCGCTGACACTGCTCCTGATGAAGCTGGTGGGCGACACTTTCCACAGCGCGGGGGCGGCGTCTGGCGGCTGTCTTGAAGCCTCGGTCCGGCAAGTCTATTTGCCTGCGCAAGCACCTGATCTGAAAGACAGCGTGGTGGCGCTTGCCGTCGATGATCGGCATGCGGCCTGGGAAGCCGATCTGCCGCTGCACGATGAGGCTGCGCTCTGGGATTATCTGTCCGTGCTCAATCAGGGCAGCCGCTTGTCGTTGCTGGCCCATTGCCTCAGCTTCGGCGTCAATGCCCTCCATGAAAAGGTCAACCCGTATGGTGCAGGCATATCGGCCTCTGGTCTGACGCGGCGCATGGCGCAGGCAGACAGGTTGGCCCAGGCTGTCGATCTCGACATGGTCGCGGCAGGCTGGGAGCCCACGGTCGGCACCTATCTCAACCGCGTGCCCAAAGCGCGCATTCTGGAAGCCGTGCGCGAAGCGAAAGGCGAGGAGACAGCCCAGCTTCTGGGTCACCTCAAGAAGGGCGAAATGGCGACCGAGGCCGAGCGGCTGCTCAAAGGATCCGGCTGGTTGCCCGAGGTTCTGCGCCGCGCTGATCTGGCAGCGCTGGAGGGCGAAGAGGTCGCGGAAGGGCAGGGGGCCGATATCGGCTCTGAGGCCTTGGAAAGTGTCAGTGATGCTGACCTTCCGGCTTTCCTGACCGATGATCTGCCGCCTGCGGCTGAGGCCATGATGGCTGCGGAATAGGCAAAGCCACCCGAGGGCGGGGAACCCGCCCTCACTTCCTATTAATCGTAATAATATCAACAGGATGCGGTGCATTGCACGCATTCGGGATGAGGAATCATGTCTGCAACAACCATTCTCAACGCAGCCCCCTTGGGGGCGCTGATCCGCTATACCGACCATACCCCCAAACCACCTGCACGCTTCACGCGCAAGCTTGCGGCCTGGCAGCGCTCCAACGGTGTCGGGCGTTTGGTCAAGAAAGAGCCGCCCCGCGTCTACGCGACCTGGACTGCGCCAGCGAGTTTCACACTGCATGAGGGAAATTTCGCTTCGGACGGGGTGATCCTCGTCACCATCATGCGTAGCCATTCGGCTGAGAGCCAGCTTACATTCGAAGTGTCCGAGGAACCGAAGCCGGGGCAGGTGCGTGTGCTCCTGGATTTCGGTGGCAACACGGAACTGCTGCATCTGGCGGAATCTGTCGCTGCCGCCGAGCTGTGGATCGCCAAGGAAGGCTATAGCAATGCCCGCCTCGAGATTGTCAGCGAGGACAGCGATGGGGCAGGGGGCGTGGATCGCGCCGCTTGAGGCGTTCACAAAACCCGAGGGGTCCGCAGGTGCGGGCCTCTCCCACAAGATAACCTGTCGCAATGGCTCACTGGCAAAGGCGCGCCAGAGGCGCCATCCCCAAGGAAGACATCCGCAACCATATAGGGTCAGCAAGGCAGGCGAAAACCCATGCATCTTCGGGACAAGAGGCTCCTGCCGTCAAGGCCCCATCCCCCGCTCGCCATGCCCTTCCTTGGCCCAAATCCTGGCATCGAGATCAACCCGCAAGGGGTCGGACTACGGGCAAGCCCGTGCCGCCGGGTGGATTCGGGCAAGCCGAACGCACCCGGTGATGTCAGCCAGTCTTTGGTCCTGCGGGGTCCTGTCGCGCGGGGGATGGTCCCTCGCCTCCAAAGACAGGAGCCAAAAAGATGTCCCGCAAAGATGCATACGCCTTCGCCTCTTCCCTCGCCGCCACGCTGATGGTCTCGATCGTCGTCTTCCAGGCAGGGGATGGCACCTATGGCGCGGTCCCCGCCGATGACATCGACGGCGACGAAGTCGCTCTCGTGGCTGAGATCGACCCGTGGGAGTAATCCCCACGGGTTTTGCGAAAGCCCCGGGCATGGCGCATGGCGCCCCCGGGCCCATCGCCGTCCCCCGCGAAAGCGCGGGCGAGACATAAGGGGCCAATGTGATTGGCCTGCGATCCATGCGCCGACTTGAACGCCGCGCGTCGACAAAACAGACCGCGCCGTTTCGGATGCGCTTCAAAAGCGGTCAGTCGATCTAATCGCGCGCGGCTTGTTGCAGCGACTCGAGCTGGGATGCGCGATCCGCCCACGCCCAGCTGGGCCGACGACGTGCCCGGCCCAAAGCTGCCTCCAAAAAATGAAGTCCGATGCTGCGACGCAGCTTCCCCAAAGCAGACCTTCAATGATGGCTCAATGCTCGGGCTCGTTGAGGAAACGATAATGGTTCCGGTCACCGCCGAAGTCTAATGACAGTTCTTACGACAGCAGACCGACATACCCAAAATGCACTAGTGTTAGACTTATTTTACGGATTCCCATTTTCTTCAAATAGGTTACAAGTAAGATAGTCCTGCTTGCTTTTGGGGTAATTTACTCGTTTTCTTACACGACAATGCAACGGTGAAGCAGATTTCAATGAACACGGCGTCTCAAACACTGCTTCTTGGGAAAAGAGATGCAGTACGCATTCTCTTTCTGATCGCAAAGGCCGGAGAACCTGTAAACCGGAACGCACCAGCAGACACGGTCCTCGTCGTCCATGCAGAGAAGCGCATGCAAGCTTTGGATTTCTGGATGCGCAACCCGGATTATTTGGCGCACGAACTTTTGGATCAGTTCGAACAGTATCCAAACGACAAAGATCTTCTGAAAGCTGCCGAACAGGTTATGTCAGGCGATGAGCCTGACATCCGAAGGCTAGCGATGCAAAGATTTTTGTTTGGGGCTTGGGAAGCGCTCGATGATGCTGTTGCAACACTGGTGCTTCCAGGTCTCGTCGAAATGCACCGCAAGTTTTCCGGTGACGGGAAGAAAATTCAGCAAACCAGCTATTATCTAACCGAACGCGGTGCGCAGAAAGTCGCGGAACTCGAGGTCATTGATCCACTCGACTGGTATGCGAGACGCGCTGAGCTGGTCGCAAGGGCGGCAGGTGAGCGCAACGGCCATCAGTTGAAGACAAGCCAATACAAAGTCGCTGAGTACAATGATGCAAAGCACGGCACGTTGATTGCGCCTATCGGCGATGAAGTCGCCAGCCGCATGAAAATGCTGAAGGAGAAGGTATGAACAAAACCGCTGCTCCCAAGAATAAGGAAGTGCCATTCAATAAAGCGGTGGTCGCCCGAAGTGAGAGACCAACCAAACTTGTGAACCAAGTGCTCTCGAAATACCGCATTGAGGCGGTTGGTGCAGCGCCAACTGCCCGGCCTTTGCGCGTCGCAAAAGTGTCGTTTGCCGGCAAAAAAACAATTCATGGCGAAACATCAGAATTCAGCTTTGATTGGGACATAAACGGCAATGGCGTCTGGGGCATCATGGCCGATGAAAACCTAGCAGGGAAATCGTCTATTTTGCAGGTGATTTTGTGGGCGCTGCGTGGTCGCCCCAAAAGCCTCACCGAAACCGTGGAACAGTGGATCGAAAAAGTTGACGTTGGTTTTGTCGTCGACGGACGCCCGATGCAAGTGAAGTTCGATGTGGTGGACGAACAACCGATCGGCCTAATTTCATTTGGAGAGCCATCGAAATCGCCAATCGTCAAAAACTTTGCCGACACGGACGAATTCCAGGATTCCATGCAGGAGATCATGCTGTCAGCACTCGGCCTTGAGCCTATCCCGACAAGCCAGGTGGCAGGCGGCAGGATCGTCGCTTATGATGACGGCTGGGCCGCATATACGGGTGCATTCCTGACTGACGCTGACAGCGACGCAATTATCGGCGAACAGACGGGCGGTGATCTGATCCAGAGGCTTCTTCAGGTCTATATTGGAATTCCGTGGGTCAAGACCTTCTTCCAAGCGCGTACGCAAGCCAGACTACTGGAAGCAGACACCGCCTCAAGACGCAGAAAACTGGCCGGGCTCGGAGGCAAGTCGCTCGAAGATCTGGAAGCTGATTTGGCCAAGGTCAAAGAAAAGATCGCCGATGAGGGGGCACGCAGCCTTGCTTCGCAGCGTTTGAATGATGCGCGGCTTGAGCGTGATGCACTGACAAAACGCATCAGCGAAATGAACCGATCCTATGGTCAGGCCAAGGATACCGTCGAACTGAGCCATCAATCGAGAGTAAAAGCAGAACAGCTCGTCAACGCCATCAAAGAAGAGAATGCTGCTTCGCAGTTTTTCGGATCGTTGAAGCCGCATTCTTGCCCTCGGTGCAGCTCATCTATTGACGAGAGCCAAATCAAAAAAGAGCAGACTGATCATGCTTGTTCAGTGTGCAGCAAACCTGTTGAACAACCAGATCCTGCCGAGGTTACGGCCCAGCTGAGGCAGGCGGAAGAGCGATTGACGCTTGCCCGCAACACGGAAAAGGACGCCACGAAATTTGTAAACAAGCTTGAGCGAAACATGGCTTTAGCGCGTGATGAGCTTGAGGTTGTCGGGCAGACAATGAACGAGCTTGCCGCGACCGGGACGGCTGCGGATGCTGGCTTGCTCCAGACGGAAAAAGATCGGCTGCAGGGGATGATTGAAGCTGCCCGTGCGATTTTTGAATCTGTTGACGACAACACCGACGAGCTGGCGATCGTAAAAGCTGCATCAGACGAAGCAAACCAGCGTGTTCAAACGGCTGCGATATCAGTGATGAAGGAGATTTCTAGCGAGGTGACTCGGATCTCGCAAACACTTGGCATGAAAGATGTCGAAAGTGTCACACTTAAGCGGAATGCACATGTAGAGATTATAAAAGGTGGCAGTCTGTCGAAATGGAAGGACCTGTCGCCAGGAGAGCGGCTGAGACTGCGGATTGCTACGGTCATTGCCCTTTCGCGTGGCTCTCAAAAGATGGGTATGGGTCGCCACCCGGGACTATTACTCATCGACTCGCCAGGACGGGAAGAAATGCAACCCGACGATCTGAAGCAAACAATCAATGAATTGATCGGACTGACCGCAGAATATCCTGATACCCAGATGTTCATAGCCATGACAGGCAAGCCGTCTGATCTGAGCGGCGTCGCAAGTGACCGCATTGTTCATGCAGCCAAGGGCCAGAAGCTTTGGTGATGTATCGCTCACTCACGATCTGGTATGGTAGATTGGGTCTCAGAAATGGTTGATCTGGAAACGAGGGTTGCTGAACTCACGCAACGGAACGAGATAGTGACCCTCTCCGCTCTGGGTGGGTCTAATGCAATTCGAGAATCAGAAGGCTATTTGTCGCCTGTTTTTGGGATTGTGGCAGGTGCGGTTGCAACCCACTGGGATGATGTCGACGACGCTGAACCGATGATTGCGTTTTTGGCTAAGGGCTTCCAGCACAACAAAGATCGACTGGCCCTTCGGGAGAGTATTGAAGCTGTCCACGGACTGCCCAAGGAGACCTACAGGTCGTTTGTGATGGCGTTGGACGCCCGCACCAGGGACCCGGATGAGCATCCTATTTTGAAAGCGGAGGCCATGAGTGGGCTGATGCGTTTCGCACTTTGCGATCAACGCTGGACAGCAACCGCTTGTGCCGGACTGCAGGCCTATGAATTTGGGTCAGACCCGCTCGCCGATCCGCTTGTGTGTCGGCTCACTTCGGTCGCCTATGAGCACTTGGCTTATGAAGAAGCGCTGGTCCTCTTGGAAAGCTTCGTTGAGCACCAATCAAGCCGGGCGCAAGCAAATCTTGAGAGAGGGCTTGTCCAGATTTCCATCGCGCTTGAACGCGCGACTGTGGAGGAGATTTCCGAAGAGCTGTCGGTTGCGGCGAGTTGGCTAGAGGCCTCGGTGCGGGCTGATCCAGAGCGACGCGACAGCAGCATCTATTGCTTGCTTGTTCGCTCACTCTTGAGCCTGACGGATAAGGCCGCTGCCGCATTTCCAGAGACCGTGCAACAATTGCGGGAAGAAGCTTTTGTCAGCGAGTTATGGGATCGGCCAGCCCCAGGCATGGAATGGCTGTTTCCACCATCTTACGCGCCTGCGGCCTGGGTGCCGATGGTCGACAAGTTAAGTCATTTGGCAGGGCGACTAAGCGAACCGAGTTGGTTGGATGCATCCGTCGTTTTGGAGGAGCTGTTTCAAGTCTATTCGATCAACCGCGCGGTGCGACCGGGCGCGCCGGACATAGGGGAGTTTATCAGACCGGCAATTGAAGCTGCGTTTCTGCGAGAACGTGGATTGATGGGGCATCTTGATCAGTGGCTATCGAAGGGTAAATTCGGTGGTCTATCCGAAACAGACGCAAAACAGCTTCGATACAATCTGCAACCCGCAATCAATGAGGAGGGACCGCCGGAAAAGCTCTGAGGGATGGAGCTTTCGGCCCAAGGTCCGTCCCTGAAAAAAAATACTTGGCTGGCCTTTCTGCTACCGGTGCCAGACTGGTGGAAGTGGAAGCGGGCCAATTCTGGTTTCGGGCAGATTTTTCTGCAGTGGAAAAGCGGATATTGGACACGGCCTTGGATGCGCTTGAAGGTGCCGCGGATTATGGCGGCGAAGTCAAGCAGAGGATGGATCATTTGATCTTTCTGCTGATCCGTTTTGTTTCTGACCGCATAGATGGCCAGAGCAAAAGGTTCGGATATCTGGCAAGGATAAAAGAAGCGGACAAGGTGCCGTTGGAGGACGAGCTGCAGGAAGATCTGTACGACTACCTGAATTCCATTTTGGTCTGTGATCTGGAGCGAATTGACATCAGTTCAGGCCGAACAGACATTTACATCCCCTGCAATGGATTTCGACTGATCATCGAATTGAAGAGACTGGCCGCAGCCTGGACCGAGGCCGCCATCGCACCACTTCTTCGGCAGACAACGGCGTATCATCAAACTGACATTCGCCTTGGTGTGCTCGGCATTCTCGACCTCTCGGATCGACCTGCTGGTGTTCCACATCTTGATCAGTGCATCTATGTCCAAAAACGCGAAGTTTCCGGAGAACCAAATCGCACTGCTGTGGTTATGCGTGTGCCTGGAAATGCCCGAACACCGTCGGATTCGAAGACTTAGAGATTTTCACTAAACGACGTTTGAAAGTTCATCGCTAACCCACGACAAACAGGTTTTGATGTGCATCGGTACTGACATGTGTTTCTGCACCTGAATTATGGATGCGGAATTTCAAGGCGCTGCAATAATACATGCCTTCTTTCGCCCGCGCGATCTTCCCCTTCAAAAAAGATGCTGTTCGCCTGAAGTAAGCTCAGTCCCAAATCCATCAGTATCGACAACAAACACTGCATCATCAACGTCGGTTAGAGGAGGGGCTCGGCGCTGTCTCAGCATCTTTGAATGACTGCTTTCGGTGATCTCGATCCAGTCACATGCATCTGCAGCGAATGTCTCCTTCCCTGAAGGTTTTTCGATGTGGGCCGCGGCACGACATTGGCGGCCAAGAGCTGGCGGCCCACGTTGACAAACCTCGGAAGGAGGAAGCCGCGGGGGTCTTGGATCGACCTATGGGGAAAGTGCGCGGATGGTTGGGGCGACGGCTGTGTCAGGCGTTCGGCTGAAGGTTCGCATCACGGCTGAGCTGGTCACTGAAGCGGTCGAACATGCTGGTATCGCCTTGCATACTGCCGTGCCTGCCGTCGGTTTTGGCGCTGAGGAGCGATAAGCGCATATGGCCTGAGCCGGGTCTGCGGGGTGCAGCCGGTGGCGTTTTCTGGCATCTGACAGGCGGTGTGTCATGCGGCCTGCTCCCGTGGTGGTGCGCGCGACATTGGTATTTGTCCGCGGCGGAAGATCTCGATGATGCGCATGGGGCCGCCGCAACAGGGGCACGGTTCGCGCAGGGTGAGTGGGATGATCTCGGCGTCGGGTCCTGATGCGGCAGCCTGTTCGGGGCGCTGGACGCAGAGCAAGGTGCGGATCTTTGTGATGTTGGCCTTGCGGGTCGCACTGGCCAGAAGGCCGTAGTGCCGAATGCGATGGAAGCCGTCGGGTAGCACATGGATCAGAAATCGGCGGATGAACTCAGGCGTGGCCAGCCGCATGACCTTTTGCCGGTCGCCAGATTTGATGCGGTAATCTTTCCAGCGGAAAGCGACGGTCTGGGCATCGGCGCTGACCAGGCGCGCATTCGAGATGGCGACGCGGTGGGTATAGCGGCTTAGGTAGGCCAGCACGGCTTCGGGGCCGCCGAAAGGCGGCTTGGCATAGACCACCCATTCGGATTTGTGGAATGGGGCGAGCCAGTTAGCGAACGCCTTTGCTTCTGACAAATTCGAAAAATCGCCGAAGAAGGCCAGCTGGCCTGCGCGGTGCAAACCCATCAGCCCGTCCAGAAACAGGCGTCGGAACAACCGCGACAGAACCCGCACATGCAGGAAGAACCCGGGGCGGCAGGTGACCCAGTTCGCGCCATCGGGCGACAGGCCGCCGCCGGGCACGATCATATGGATGTGTGGATGATGGGTCAGCGCCGAACCCCAGGTGTGCAGCACGCTGGTCATGCCGACTCGCGCGCCCATACGCTTGGGGTCTGCTGCGATGGTCATGACCGTTTCCGCAGACGCCCGGAACAGCAGGCCATAGACTGCCTTCTTGTTCCAATAGGCGATCTGCGCAATCTCCGCTGGCATCGTGAAGACGACGTGGAAATATTCCACCGGCAACAGATCCTCAGCGCGCGCCTCCATCCAGTCGCGCGCCGCAGGCCCCTGGCACTTGGGGCAGTGCCTGTTTTTGCATGAGTTGTAGCTGACATGATGATGGCCACACTTGGCGCACCCCGCCACATGCCCGCCGAGCGCTTCGGTCCGGCAGGCTTCAATCGCTGACATCACCTTCAACTGGGACAGGCTGACATGCCCCGCATTGGCCTGCCGCCACGCAGGACCATGGGCGCGGAAGATATCAGCGATCTCCAGCTTGAGCCGTGGCACCGGCTCTTGGCGCTATTCCAACCCTCGTCGCAAGGTCTCGTCTTGCAACAGTTTCATCTGCTCGAAAGGACTGACGGTGCTGCGGATGGTCTTTGTCGCCACATGTGCATACCGCGCAGTGGTCGTCAGCTTGGAGTGGCCAAGCAACACTTGGATCACGCGCACGTCCGTGTTGGCTTCCAGCAGATGTGTGGCGAAGCTGTGCCGCAATGTGTGCAGCGTTGCAGCCTTCTGGATACCTGCCATGTGTTTGGCCGAGGTGAAGGCCCGGTTCAGTTGTCGGGGCGACAGCGGGCTGATCTTTGGCTTGCCGGGGAACAACCACCCCTCGGGGCGGGACTCGCGCCAATAGTCGCGCAACAGATCCAGCAGGCTCGGCGACAGCATCGCTTTGCGATCCCGACCGCCCTTGCCATCATCGACATGGATCAGCATCCGATCGCTGTCGATATCCTTGACCTTGAGGTTGCAAACTTCGGATGCTCGCAGTCCGGCTCCGTAACTGATACCAAGAGCTGCGCGATATTTGAGCCCGGGACCGGGCACGGCGGCCATCAAATCAGCCACCTCCTCGACACTCAGGACAATCGGCAATTTGCGCGGCTTGCGATGAAACTGCATGAAGCGCTTCACCTCATCGCGTCCACAGGTGATGCCGAAAAAGAACCGCAGGGAAATGATGCGCACGTTGAAGGTGCTGGCCGACACGCCGTCCTGTGTCATCTTGAGCTGATAGGCGCGCAGATCTTCAGGGGTGGCTGTATCAGGCGGCCGCCCGAGGAATGACGCGAAATGCTTCATATTCCGGATGTGCGCTTTTTGCGTCTTCTCGCACAGCCCGCGAATATCCATGTCTTCGATCATCCGCTGACGCAGCGGGGTGGTCTTCTCCTCCTTCATTGGAACCTCCTGTCTGACGGTGGGAAAGACCCCAATCGTCAGCCCAGAAGGGCCTGCCACAAAGAAAAACCATAGACTAGGTGCCGACGCCGCGGTCAGGCGCCAATGCCGCGGAGCGGCTTAGTCCTACCGCCCTCCACGTCGGTCTTGAGCCGGATCTCTGCGCAAGACCTGCATCCCATTGAGACTGGTGGCGCTCGGTAGCTGCGCCACGCCTGAGCGGCTGCTTTGGTGAAACATGGCAATAGGGAAGGCTGTCGCGGGCATCAACCGATGGCCATGTCCTCTGCGGTTTTGCCCGCCTCCAAAGCATCGACGAACCACTGCGGTTTGCGCCCCCGGCCGGACTAGGTGAGTGCCGGGTTCTCAGGGTGGCGGTATTTCGCAGGGGCGGGCGCACGAGCGGTTTTCGTTTCTTTGCCCATGAGTTCGGCCAGCGAATAGCCCATCTCCCTGGCGAAGGCTTCGACCTTGGCGCGGATCTCTGCCTTTTGCGGTTCCTCATAGGTCGTGATCGCCTTGGCGATGTCGTTCGTGCAATTTGCGCAGTTCCGTGAGCGACAGCGCCTCGAGGTCGAAATCAGCCATGCGATGCTTTCCGTGTCCTGAATGATCCCGCAAGGTAGCCTGTATCGGCAGGATCCCGCATCTCCCTGACGGCTGGGGCGCGGGGGCGGTTGGGCATGATCGGTATCGACCGCCAGTGCAGGGCCGGGCTTGGGTTCTGACAGGCCATGTTTGCCGGATGACAGGGTCTGGCATTGGCTTCCCCGTGTCGCTCTGTCTGCTGGCCCATCCCTTCGACTGACAATCCCCTAATCCCGTTCGGGTTCCTGCGCGCAACCCCGCATCAGACCGGGCCGTGTTGGCCGCCTGTGGCGTCCTGCCCGCGCCACCCCGGTCCTCTGGAGGTTTCCGGTGTCCGTTCCGTCCACCGTGCACGCGTCACCCGACGGGCTTTTTCAGGGTCTTGTCGAAGGGACGGTCCCGAAGACAGGACACAGAAGGAAGCTACCCATGCAAAACATCGTCATCCTCGCCGGCAACATCGGTCAGAAACCCGAAACCCGCACCACCCAGGGCGGCACCAACATCACCAACTTCAGCCTCGCCACCTCCCGCCCCCGCCTCTCGGAAGGTCGCGTGCTGCGCGACGAGAACGGCTACCGGGTCATGGACACCGAATGGCACCGCATCACCTGCTTCAACGGTCTCGGCAAGACGGTCGCGGAGCACTGCGAAAAGGGCATGAAGGTTCTCGTCCATGGCCGCATCCACTACACGAAATGGACCGACGCCGCGGGCAATGACCGCTACGGCTGCGAGATCATCGCCGAGAAGGTCGATTTCCTCAGCCGTCCGAAGTCGGCCGAGAGTGAAAACCCCGAACTGGTCGATCGCGACGACGAGATCCCGTTCTAAGGAACGGGGTCTCCCCCCCCTCGGGCCCGGCGGGGCAACCCGCCGGGTTCGCTACATCGCCGCAAGGCCCTTTGCGAATGGTTGAAAGATGTTGTTCAGGCCGAATCGAACGTGAGTTGCTGAAGTCAGAACGGAACATCCTCTGCATCGTTCTTGGCTGTCGCACCAAGAATTTCAGCATGATCAACAATGAAACGCGCGCGTTCGTATAGCTCATCAAATGTAAGAATCTCAGGTTGACGAAGATTACGACGGAATCCTTCGAAAGCTTGATAGCGAGCGGAGTTGATCCCATTCGCCGTTTGGAACTGCCCAAGACTTCCCACAACGAGGAATGACCTAGGCTGGACCGACATCAGTTCCTCACCCGTTGGATTCCCTTGATCGTCGGTGAAGCGATGATGCGTGTCGAGTGCGTCCGCAGCAGCGCGCAGCGACTCTTGGCATTGTGCGACGGCGCCGCTAAGTTCTGTTGATGGCGCCCAAGTTCCAGAGCGGTATTGGCTTGCCCTCAGAAGCTCGGTGGAGCTTTTCTTAATTTCGACCAGGCAAAGTGCGCTCACGGCGGCGCGGCTCTTCATGATACCATCAGGAATTTTGCCGGGTGCAACAAGACTGGACCCGCGGATCGTCTGTTGCAACCTGCGGCCATCGAGTCCTGTGGTGAAGATGTAGCTAAGTCCATAGCCAAATATCCACTGGTTTCGCTCGAAGAATTTTTGCCATTCGTCCTCACCGAGCTCGAAACCACGATCAAGCATCTGAGCGAACGCGCCCAACTGATCACGGCGATAAGCGAGCGCCACGACGTCCTCGGTGGTGATCCGGCTGCGCGCAAACTCGGTCACAAGTTCGGGACGGTCCTCAAGTAGCTTGATCGCGGCGGCGTCAGGCATGGAAACAAGACGCAAATCGGTCTCGTTAGGGCTGAACTTGGCCGGTCCCGGAATCTCCAAGAGACGAATACTGTCAAGAAAATCAATTAGCCTTGAAATCTGCTCGCCATAGAGAACAACCTGTTCTCCAATAGGATTTCCGCTCTTGGTGCTCCACTTCTGGATATGGAGATGCGTTATACCTCGACCATCTTCAATGAAGCGGGCCTTGATCTGCTGTATTCCCGTAGTCGTCTCGTGGAGAACAATTTCGTCACCGTTTTTGACAAGCTCTTTCAACGGGCCAGCCTCCAATCGCTTCCAAGCGTTTCGGTATATTGTGCTCTTGCCCGGAAAGTTAAAGCTTTTGGATATGTAAAGTCTGTGCGGAAGCCGATTCTGGGCATGCTCGAACTCCTCAAACTCTACTTCCCGCATAAGCTGTTCCAAATATGGTTTCGTTTATGGCAGCCGAGTGCCAATGTTTTCCCTAAGTACAATATATTCATCTCTCTGTTTTTGCCAGTGATGGCGCAAATATTACCCCACATCTGAACGTCGGCGCCGTCGGCTTCGTTCAGCATTGCTGCCGATTATGCCAAGATTTCGAGAGTCAGAGAAGGGCTGGTTGCTTTCGCGACGGGTTAAGGGCTGGGAGAGTGGCTTCCAGCGCCTGTCACGGAGGAATACCGATGGGTGTTGTGGAAGTTCTGGATCCGGTCGCGCCAGCGCGGGCTGGTGGCTGGAAGGTGGATGTGAGCCGGGGTGAGCGGAACGGGCGGGTGTCGTCCGAATGGTTCAATCGGCCTGATGACGAGCGGTATCTGTCGCTCGACGATCTCTGGGCCAATGTGAAGGGCCGGTCCGAGCGCAGCCGCAGTCGGGTGGTGCAGACGGCGGACATTCGCGTCGAGGCCGCGCGCGATAACCCCGAGCGGTTGCATCTGATGCTGCCGAAGGCGCAAGAACCAGTCGCGCCCACGCATTGGTCGTTTGGCCAGCTGGCCAGCATCGTCGGCGCCCCGGCGTCGTATCTGCGGCAACTGCCCGCACCCTTGGCCGGGATCAATCTGCAATACGGCCTCACCAACCACCGCGCCGAGCAGGTCAAAACCTTCGAGACGGAAGACGGCCGCACGGAACTGCGCGCCGTGACCGGCCCTGACTATGGGCGCATCCATGACTTCGAGCTGGTCGAGGCTGTGCAGCGCATCGCGGGCAATGGCACCGGCGACACGCGCTGGAAGGTGCCGGGCGTGCTCGACTGGTCGACCGGGGTCTACAACCCCGATGTCGAGATCAGCCGCGACACGACCACGCTCTATGCCTCGGACCGCGATGTCTTTCTGTTCCTGGTCGATGATCGCAACCCGATCGAGGCGGGCAAGCTGCCCGATGGCTCCCCCGATCTCTACTTCCGGGGCTTCTATTGCTGGAACTCCGAGGTGGGGGCAAAAACCCTCGGCATGGCGAGCTTCTACCTGCGGGCCGTGTGTCAAAACAGGAATCTGTGGGGCGTCGAAGATTTTCAGGAGATCAGGATTCGTCATTCGAAATACGCCGCCTCGCGCTTTGCCCATGAGGCCGCCCCGGCGCTGACGCGCTTCGCCAATTCCTCGCCGCAGGGCTTTGTGAACGGCATCAAGGCTGCGCGGCAGCAGATCGTAGCGCGTACGGATGAAGACCGCGCAGATTTCCTTCGCAAGCGCGGCTTCTCGAAGGCTGAGTCCGGCAAGATCATCGAGAAGGTGCTGATGGAAGAGGGCCGCCCGCCTGAAAGCATCTTTGACTTCGTGCAGGGGATCACGCGGCTTGCGCGTGACAAGACCCAGCAGGATGCCCGCCTTGACATGGAGGGGCGTGCCAAGAAGCTGCTCGACCGGGTCGGCTGAAGTTGGGTGGGGCGCCTCACTGGCGCCCCATACTCGGTCAAATATCGTGGATCACGATGTTGAAGCCTTCGCTTGGCGATGGCATTTCGAAGTACGTTGAGAATTGGCGAAACTGTTCTTCTGTCACCGCAAACGGATGATCGCCCTTCGCATTCCTTCGGCGCAACCTGTCCAGACATACTTCATCTGGCACATTCAGAACATGAAGTTTGTGAGCAGCGGAGGTTGCCTCAATTATGGTGCGCAGCCAGTCGCGCTGAGTGGCCGTATTCGCAGCAAAGTCAAATACAACCGAAGTACCTGCGTTCAAGAGTGACGACACGTGAGCCCCCATTACTTTGCGCAGCTTCGCTGAACAACGCACATAGCCTGAAAGCGATGACATCTCGTTTTGGAAGAGGGCTTTCAACCATTCATCTTCCGCTATGATGACTGTGCTATCCGCGCGACCAAGTTGGGTCGCAAGTGTAGATTTTCCGGCAGCTATTTTCCCGCACAGCAAATGCAGAGTTGGAGATGTCTGAGGCATTGTTGATAACCTTGTTTGATGCGCAACACGCATATGATGTTCAGAGATCGACCACCCGGCCCGACTGTCAGGCCGGGACTGTAATTCGCTTGTGCAGCCAAGTGGGCGTTATCTGAAATAAGGTTTTCATATCGGACACCTGCCATACGCCGAAAGCGCTGTCCATACTGACAACCCGCATACTTTCTGGGGGTGCCCAGAGATTCATGTTCTGCGCATCTGAAGTACCACTCCAGTTTTCCGATAGCCGCTGTCCCCTTCGAGTTAGAGGGCGGCGGTTTGGTCTTTGACGGCTGAAGCGGGAAGAGTGGCTTTCCGCGCCGTCGGAGATATCAGCCATGTTCGACTTGCCCCTGCCGTTTCACCGCACCCCTCGCCCGAGCGGCCCCGCGCCACACAGCCCGAATGGTACCGCTAATTCCAATCGCCCCTTCGCCCTGACAGTCTCAAACCCCTTGCCCACCGCGCAGATGTCGGGCCGGGCCGCGCCCATGCTCCTTGCCCGTTTTGCTACACTGACTGAGGCCATGCAGGGCGCGATCGATCACGCTGAGGATATGGCCCCCAATGCTCCCCCGCAGATGATCGCCATTCTGGACCGCGGCGAGCGTCTGGTGCTCGCGGGTGCTGCCAGCGAGAGCGCAGTGGCCTGGTGCCATCCGGTGACCAGCGCGGCCAAGGCGCGGGGCGTGGTGCATGAGGCAAGCCAGCTGCGGGCGCAGGCGGGCCGCGCCGCTGATTGGCGCGAGCCTTATCTGGCGCAGCGGCTGCGCCAGCGCGCCGATCTGCTGGATGCGCGTCTGGTCGATCCGCTCTGGCGCGCCTTTGCCGCCCGCGCGCTGCAACTGGCCGCGTGAGGCCCACAGAGACACAGGCGGGCAGGGAAGAGATGCGCCTTGCGGGGGGAGAGGAACGATCGCCCCGCGGCGCGCACGTCCCCCGCCTGTTTCAAGGAGAGATCGATGCGCCAGAATACCCCGACATTACCCGCCCCGCTGCCCCCGGCCCGCACGGATTTTCACGGGCTGCAGGCCCGGCATGCCGAGGCCGAGGCTCGCGTGGCCGCGCTGATGGCCACCAATATGACCCGGCTTTATGATCACCTGATCCAGGCCGGCATCACCCATGTCATGGTCAGCTTTCACTGTGATCATGACATCTGCCGGATCACAGGCCTCACCGCCTGGGCGGATGATGTGGAATGCCCCTGTCCCGATGTGATCATCCCTTATGTCGCGCTGGATCAGCCCGCGCCCGCGCCCCGCAATCTGGCGCTCAGGCACGCGATTACGCGCATCGCCTGCGATGTGCTGCAGGATTTGCGCGCTGCATCCGGCACGACCCGTGCCGCAGATGGCAGCTTTTGCTTCGACGCCGCCGCGCGCGCGAACCTGCTCGATTACACTCCGTGCGATGCGATGGCTCCCTCCGGCCAGTCGCAAGCTTGCTCCGCCAGTTATGCGCAGAGGCCATGGTGATGGACCCGTTCTATGCACGCCTCGGGGTAAGCCCTCAGGACAGGCCCTGCACTGTGCTGCGCGCTGCGATCCGGGCGCTGCATCCCAGCCTGCGGCGCATGCGCGGGCTTCGCGTCGCGCGCCAGCGCTTTTACCGCGCCATGCTGGCCAGCCATGCGCGCCTGCAGGCTGAGCTTGAGGGCGCGGACCGACGCTGCCGCCCCTGATCACCCCAACTCATCACACCCCACGCCCGGCCATTGGTCGGGCCTTTTCTTATGGAGACCCCAATGGCGGATTATTTCACCCGTTTCTCGTGCCTGCTGGACGTTGGCACGCCCCAGAATGCCGCGCGCGCCTATGAGGCGTATCTCGCGCTGCGCAATGACGCCTATGCCGAGACAGAAACCCTGTGTTGCGGTTTTGACCTGACGATCGAGAGCGATCCTTCTGGATCACAACTCTGGATCCGCAGCGAGGATCATGGCGACCTCGAAGCGGTCACCCAGTTCGTGCTGAGCCTTGCGGAGGACCTCGATCTCACCGGCCTGTGGGGGTTCAGCTACGCTGTGACCTGTTCGCGCCCCCGTCCAGGGGCTTTTGGCGGTGGCGCGCATGTCATCGACCTTGGCGCGCGCAAATCCATTGGTGCCACCAGCACGCAAGACTGGCTGACAGCCGCACTGAACGGGGAGGACCCCCATGCCTGAGGTGATTTGCACGACAGTTTACCAGTTTCCGGAACTCTCGGATGCGGCCAAGGACAAGGCGCGCAGCTGGTATCGCGAATTGGGCCCCCATGATGATTGGTGGGATGCGGTCTATGACGATTTTGAGCAGGTCTGCGAGATCCTCGGCATTCGCCTCAAAACCACCCCCGTGCGCCTGATGGGTGGCGGCACGCGGGCCAAGCCCTGCATCTGGTTCTCCGGGTTCTGGAGCCAGGGCGATGGCGCCTGTCTTGAAGGGTTTTACAGCCACGCCAAGGGCGCAGCCGCACGCATCCGCGCCTATGCGCCCCAGGACGCGGCGCTGCACGGCATCGCCGACCGGCTCCAGGCCATCCAGCGGCGGAACTTCTACCAGCTTGCCGCCGAGATCAGCCACCGAGGCCGCTACTACCACGAATACTGCATGTCGGTGGACGTCACCCGCGACAGCCCGGCCTGGCAGCCGCCGACCGAGGACGCAGAGGAAACCGTGGTTGAAGCAATCCGCGATTTGGCCCGTTGGCTCTATCGTCAGCTTCAGTCTGAGTACGACCACCTCACCTCGGATGAGGCCATCGAAGACGGCATCATCGCCAATGAATACACTTTCACGGAAACCGGGCGACGGTTTGGATGAGGACTATCGGGCGATTGACCTGACGAGTGTCACTAGGGGGTCAAAGTCGTGCTGATCGGCTGCCCTCAACGCTGCGATATATGCCGCGCGGTGTGAATTGTCGGCGTTCAGCGTGCCGCCACCAGACCAGTCGAGGAAGATATTCGGATCGATCTTCGCCAGGTAGGCGTCTGCCATGATCCGCGCCCAACGTCCGTTGCCGTTGGCGAAGGGATGGATCCAGACCAGGCGGTGATGCAGGCGTGCTGTGGCTTCCAGCGGGTCGAAGCTATTGTGGTCGCGCCAGTACCGCGCGTCATCGAGGCAGGTGCGCAGCTCAGTTGAGATGTGCCAGACTGGCACCCCGATGTTCTTCTCTGTCAGGCGGTAGATGCCCGCCCAATCCCAGACTTCGCCGAACAGGCGCTTGTGGATTTCGCGCACGGCAGCATCTGTCAGGACGTCAAAGGATTTCGGGCGGTGGTCCAGCCACCTCAGACCTGCGATGATGTTCTCACCTTCGAGCTCGTTCAATTCGCCGCGGGTGGCGATGTGCTTGGCCTTGAGGCCAAGCAACTCGTCGGGCGTCAGGGGCGTGGCGCCGCTAGGTTCATGAAGCTCGAGCGTCATTGCCAGAAATCCCGGCGGCCTTCCCGGATGATGTCGGCCGCCAGTTCCTCGACCATCTCGGCCTCGCTGCGCAGCCCCTCGCTCTGATCTTCGAGCGCCATATGCGCGCGTGTGCGCTGGATGATGCGGCGGGCTTTCGCGCGAGCTTGGGCCAGGACGATCTCTTCAACGGGGCCTTCGCGCGGGATGATTGCATAGACAAGGCGCCCACCCATGGCTTCGGCAATCTTCTCCAGCTGGTTCATGGAGATGGTTCCGGCCTGTTCGTTCTGGATGGCGGTGTAGATGTTATTGCGGGAGATGCCGAGGCGTTCAGCAAGAGCCGGGGCATTCATCCCGATCGCTTCCTGAAAGGTGGCAATCCAGCCGCCGACCGGCTTTGCAAGCGACTTCGCAAGACTGCCGGCCTTGTCGACCCTCTCCTGGGCCTGTCTTTGCTTTGCTCTGGTGACCGACATCTGCCAACCTGTGATCTTGCATCTGCGGTTATACCGCAATGCCACAGTATGGCAAATAGTTTAATAATGCAATTCTAAAGATTTGCAAAAGTATCAACTAAGGTAGGCCATAGCATGGCGAAAGCTATTTAATTGCCATGCTATGGGATTGCATAATCAATGATCCTTCAGAGATTCAGCGAGAATCTGACAAACTCAGGCGCGCATCCTGCCTCGAAAGCCGCCTGATCCACCCTCACCTGTTCCCGTCGATCCACTTCGACATGAGCCCCTTGTCGCGGAAGCACTCGTCTGGGACGGCACGGCGTTTGATGCGGGCGAGGCGCTCGGCGAAGGCTACTTGTTTGGACGAGGGCAGGCTGTCGAGCGCTTTGGCGGGTTTCATCCTGGCCTGCGCGTCGATCCATGCGCTCAAGGACTGGCGATCTTGCTGAACGTCCCAAGGCAAAAGGGTCTGGTTGCGCAGGGCCAGCGCGCGCGCATAGGCGATCTGCTTGGGCGTTGCGGGCAGGGCGAATGTGGTCTCTTCCATAGGGGCATCTCCCTTGTTGGCGTGTCTTTCAATATAGAACATAAAGAGAACAAATGCAAGCCATCCGCCGCAATGACAGGGGTTTTGAGAGCTTGAGGAGGGATGGGGAGGGTCAGGTTTGAGCCTGCCTGAGAGAGGGGGGCCTGGACCTGATCCTGTCTCTCATTCCGGAGTTTTCCCATGACGCATCTTTCCCCTGTCACGCCTGCGCTGGCGTCGGTTCTGCCGATCCATGCGGCTGCCTCCGCCGCGGCACCTGAAACGACCACCCCCGACACGGCTACTGCGATCTGCGCAGTGGCCAAGGCGCTGCAGCCCGATCTGGCGCAGGGTTTCCAGATCGACACCTTGCGCCTTCGCGTTGAGATGGAGCGCGCGTTTGGCGGCTCCGATTCCGACGGTGCCTGGGATTGGAAGCTCGCCTATGAGGCGGGTGAGGCAGCGCTGGTCCTGTTTCTGCGCAAATTCGGCCGCGCGCTTCTGGCCCGGGCGGGTTCACCCGCAGCACTCTTGCCGATTCTCGCCAAGGTGGCGGGCCTATTGCCCACGCACACCCGGCGCTCGGAGGAGATGGAGCGGTTCCAGCAATTCTCGACGCCGCTGCCGATGGGGCTGGCGGCTTTGGCTGCGGCACAGATCACGCCGCGCGAGCTGGTCCTCGAGCCCTCGGCCGGGACCGGGCTTCTGGCGATCCTCGCCGAGATCGTGGGCGGCAGCCTTGCGCTGAACGAGCTGGCCGACACACGCGCCGATCTTCTGCGCCTTCTCTTTCCACGGCGACCCGTCACGCAGTTTGACGCCGCACAGATCGACGATCATCTGGACGCGGCTGTTCGACCAAGCGTCATCCTGATGAACCCGCCCTTCTCGGCGATTGCCAATGTCGACTGCCGCACCACAGACGCAACAGCCCGGCATCTCCGATCGGCGCTCGCGCGTCTGGCCCCCGGCGGACGGCTGGTCGCCATCACCGGTGCGGGTTTTGCGCCCGATACGCCCGCCTGGGCCGAGACCTTCGGCCGTCTGACCGAGTCGGCGCATCTGGTGTTCACCGGCGCGGTGGCTGGTGCCGCTTTTGCCAAACACGGCACCAGCTTTGAGACGCGGGTTTCGGTCTTCGACAAATGCCGGGGCGGTGAAGCGGGCGGCATCACCGCCGATCTGGCGCGCCCCATATCCCCAGATGTCGCCAGTTTGCTCTCGCAGATCACCGCCCATGTCCCCCCGCGCCTCACGCTGGACCCTGACATAGCGACAGCAAATCGCCCCATCTCCCCCTTCCCGGGACATCCTGCCCGCGCCACGCGCGCCGCCATCAGCACATCGCGCGCCACGCCAGCAACACCCCCCACCAACACTGCCGCGCCGATCCAGGCCGCAGACCTCGCCTATGCGCTGCGCGATGCGACAGAGGAGGCCAATACCGCGCGCCTTTCTGACGCGATTTACGAGACTTTCCGGCTGCAGGCGATCGACATTCCCGGGGCGGAACCGCACCCGACGAAGCTGGTGCAGTCGGCGGCCATGGCCTCGGTCGCGCCTCCCAAACCCAGCTACCGCCCGAAACTGCCCGCAGCCGTGTTGCACGACGGATTGCTTTCAGACGCCCAACTCGAGACCGTGATCTACGCGGGCGAGGCGCATTCCGCGTATCTCGCCGGCTCGTGGACTGTCGATGAGACCGGCGACATGGTCTCGGCCGCGCCCGACGATGCCGCGGACGCTGTCTGCTTTCGGCGCGGCTTCTTCCTCGGCGATGGCACCGGCGCGGGCAAGGGCCGCCAGTCGGCCGGGATCGTGCTCGACAACTGGGCGCAGGGACGGCGCAAGGCGCTCTGGATTTCCAAAAGCGACAAGCTGCTGGAGGATGCGCAGCGCGACTGGTCGGCCCTTGGCCAGGAACGCTTGCTCGTCACGCCCCTGTCGCGCTTTGCCCAAGGCAAAGACATTCCGCTGACCGAGGGCATCCTCTTCACCACCTACGCCACACTGCGCTCGGAAGAGCGGGGCGCAAAAAAGTCCCGCGTTGATCAGATCGTCGACTGGCTGGGCTCGGATTTCGACGGGGTGATCCTCTTTGACGAAAGCCATGCCATGGCCAATGCAGCAGGGTCCAAGGGCGAGCGCGGTGACACCGAGGCTTCGCAGCAGGGCAGGGCGGGCTTGCGTCTGCAGCACAAGTTGCCGAATGCCCGCGTGGTCTATGTCTCCGCCACGGGCGCAACTTCAGTGCAAAACCTTGCCTATGCGCAGCGGCTCGGGCTCTGGGGCGGGGAGGACTTTCCGTTTGCCAGCCGGGCGGAGTTCGTCGAGGCGATTGAAGCCGGTGGCGTGGCGGCGATGGAGGTGCTGGCGCGTGACCTGCGGTCTCTTGGTCTCTACACGGCCCGGGCGCTCTCCTATGACGGCGTCGAGTACGAGATGCTGGAACATGCGCTGACCCCCGAACAGCGGTGCATCTATGATGCCTATGCCGGGGCCTTCGCCCTCATCCACAACAACCTGACCGCCGCGATGGAAGCGGCCAATGTGACTGGCGAATCCGGTGGCACCTTGAACCGCCAGGCCAAATCTGCCGCGCGCTCCGCCTTCGAGTCTGCCAAGCAGCGCTTCTTCGGCCATCTGCTGACCAGCATGAAAGCCCCCACGCTGATCGCCGCCATCGAGGCCGATCTCGCGGCAGGCCATGCGGCTGTGATCCAGATCGTCTCGACCGGCGAAGCGCTGATGGAACGCCGCCTGTCGGATATCCCTACGGATGAATGGAATGACGTCCGCGTTGACATCACGCCGAGGGAGGCGTGCCTGGACTACCTCGCCCATTCCTTCCCGGTGCAGCTCTACGAGTCTTTCACCGACAGCGAGGGCAATCTGTCCTCCCGGCCCGTCGTGCGCGACGGCCAGCCGGTTCAATGCCGCGAGGCCGCCCGCAGGCGCGACGCGCTGATCGAGCATCTGGCAAGCCTGCCGCCTGTGCCCGGGGCGCTGGATCAGATCGTCCAGCGCTTCGGCACCGATCTGGTGGCGGAAGTGACGGGTCGGTCGCGCCGCATCGTGCGCAAGGGCGAGGGGCACGCGGCACGGCTGGTCGTAGAAAGCCGGGCAGGCTCTGCCAATCTCGCGGAAACCGCCGCCTTCATGGATGACCAGAAGCACATCCTGATCTTCTCCGATGCAGGCGGCACGGGGCGCAGCTATCACGCCGATCTGGGCGCGAAAAACCAGCGCTTGCGGGTGCATTATCTGCTGGAACCCGGCTGGAAGGCGGACGCAGCGATCCAGGGCCTTGGCCGCACCAATCGGACCAATCAGGCACAGCCGCCACTGTTCCGCCCCGTCGCCACCGATGTGAAAGCAGAGAAACGCTTTTTGTCCACCATCGCGCGCCGTCTCGACACGCTGGGGGCCATCACGCGCGGCCAGCGCCAGACCGGCGGGCAGGGGCTGTTCCGGCCCGAGGACAATCTCGAAAGCCCTTACGCACGCGACGCTCTGCGCCAGCTTTACCGCAAACTGCATCGCGGCGATGTGGCGGGTTGCTCGCTGGAGACGTTCGAGGATGCGACGGGCCTCAGCCTGACCGATGACAATGGCCTCAAGGACAATCTGCCCCTTATCACCACCTTCCTCAATCGCCTGCTGGCGCTGACGATCGATATGCAGGGCGTGCTGTTTGCGGCCTTTGAGGAACTTCTCGACCAACGGATCGAGGGTGCCATTGCCGCCGGGGTCTATGACCTCGGGCTCGAGACGCTGCGCGCAGAAAGCTTCCGCGTCACGGATGCGCGCGTCATCTACACCCATCCCGGCTCTGGCGCCGAAACCCAGCTGCTGACCATCGCGCAAAAGCAGCGCAATACGCCGCTGTCATTGGCGGATGCGCTGGATTGGCTGGAAGACCCCAAAGCGCGGCTTCTGGTCAATAGCCGCTCCGGTCGCGCTGCCGTACAGGTGCCCGCCACCAGCTTGATGTTGGATGACGGCACCATCGAGCCCCGCCTGAGGCTGATCCGCCCGCTGGAGGCCAGCACGGTCCCGGCCAAGATCATGGACGACACCCACTGGCTCGAGGCCGACCGCGCGGCGTTTACTGCCGCCTGGACGGCGGAACTGGCCGAGGTGTCGGAATTTACGGAAACAACGCTGCACATCGTGGCGGGCCTCCTTCTGCCGATCTGGAAGCAGCTCCCCCAGGATGAGACCCGCGTCTACCGGCTGCAGACCGATGACGGCCAGCGCATCATTGGCCGCCGCGTCTCGCCCGCCTGGGTCGCGACCACGCTGGCGGGTGACGCACCAAAACTGACAGCCGCGCAGGTCCATGCCCTCGTTCTGGAGGGTAAGACCGTGGTGCGCCTTGCCGAGGGGATGGAGTTGCACCGTTCCCGCGTCATGGGGGTGAACCGGATCGAGCTGTCTGGCTTCACTGAGGCCGCCAAGGACCGGCTGAAGGCCGACGGCTTCTTCTCGGAAATCATCGCCTGGAAGCTGCGGCTCTTCTGCCCGACGGATCCGCGCGGGATTGCGGTGCTGGAGCAGTTGCTTGCGCGCCTGCCCGTCGCTGGCCTACATGCACGCAATGGTTGAAGAAGATGCGGTCCATGTCAATTGAAACAGAAGATCTTCTGCGCGAACTTGCGCAAAACGCTGAAAGCGTATGTCGTCATTACCTTCCCGCCGGACGGCGGGAAGGGTCTTACTGGATGGTGGGCGATCTGCAGAACAGTCCGGGCCGGTCGCTTTTTGTGCGGCTGACCGGTCCTACGTCGGGGCCGGGCGCGCGCGGGAAATGGAGTGATTCCGCGACGTCGGAATATGGGGATCTGCTGGACATTATCCGTGCGCGCACGGGGATCACGCGGTTTCCCGAACTCCTGGACGAGGCCCGCGCGCATCTTGGCCGCCCGCAGCCGGTGATCCCGGATGCGCCAAGCCCTCGAACACCCAAACCCCCCGGTGGCACAGCAGCGGCAGCGGCGCGCCTGTTCGCGGCCTCGAAGCCGGTCGCAGGTACGCTGGCCGACAGCTATCTGCGCGCCCGTGGCCTCACCCAAGGCGGCAAGATGAGCGCCCTGCGCTTCCACCCCAAGTGCTGGCATCGGGATGAGGGCCAGAGCAAGCCTGTCCCCAGACCGGCGCTGATCGCGGCTGTCACCGATGGGGCAGGGGCCTTGCAGGGTGTGCATCGCACCTGGCTGGCGCCTGACGGACAGGGAAAGGCGGCGGTCAAAACGCAGCGGCGGGCCATGGGTCACCTCCTGGGCAATGCCGTCAGGCTGACCCCGCAGCAAAACATCCTCGTGGTCGGCGAGGGCATCGAGACCATGTTGTCGCTCACGCAAGCGGTCCCCGGCCTTCCTGTCTGGGCGGCGCTCTCATCGGGTCACCTCGGGGCGGTCCTGTTGCCGGAGGGGCTGCAGCGCCTCTACATCGCCATCGACCGCGATCCGGCCGGGCAACGCGCGGCAGAGAGGTTGAGCGCCAGAGCAACCGAGGTCGGGATTACCGTCCGGGTGCTGAAACCACGTCTCGGGGATTTCAACGATGATCTTCAGGCCCACGGCGTCGCAGGGCTGCGTACGCATCTGGAGGCACAGATCGGGCCCGCGGATCGCCAGCGCCTGTTCGGCTGAGCAGCAACGCGCAGGGGGCGGTCTGGGACAGCGGGGCAGGGACCTTTCATCCCTGTCATGGGTGTGGATCACCGGTTTTGCCTCTTCCCGGGTGAATCTCATCCCCCCGACACCCGCACGGCCTTCAAGAGATGGGCGTGCTGCCGTCAAAGGGTCCGCCCCATCAAGGGCGGCAGTCAGGCTATTTCCGCCGCGGGGCGCAGGCCCCGCTTTGCATCGCGAAACAAATAGCCTGCCTGCCGCCCTCCTCCACTGCGTTTCGGCCCCAAAGAGGGGGTGAAGGGGCGTCCGCCATGACGGCTCAGAGCTGCCCATGAAGGCCGCGCGGGATGTCGCGCGGACGAGACAAGCCAGGAGGCAAGACCAAAATGACGATCCAGACCCATGACGATGCCTATGACCCCGCCCAGACCGTATCCCAGACCGCCCATGCGCTCGAAGAGCTGCAGCTCTATGGCTACCGTCCCTTTGAAGACGAGCCCGATCCGCGCCCGATGCCGGAGGCCGATCACCTGCGCCGTGCGGCTGCCGATATCTTCGATGCCCTGGTCGCGACCCTGGAAGACACCCGCATGGAACCCGACCTCGAAGAGATGCTCTGGGGCCAGGTCAACCTGTTTCACCGCGCCACAGCACGGATCGAGCGGTCGCTCGACGAGAACGAACAGGCGCAGCGCCGTCTGCAGCGCGAGCAGGACGGCTCCGAGGTGAAATCCACCGAACTCGAGCGCCTGATGGCCGAAGGGCTAACTCTTGTCGAGCGCCGCAACTGCATGGACATGATGCGCGATCACGCCGCGACCGAGTTTGTCCATCACACGGGGTCCGCCTGGCGCCCCCGCACCGGCTCAATGGTGAACCGCCAGCACATGACCGCAGCGCTGATCGACAGCCGCGACTTCCTGGCCGCCAAGCGCCGCGCCGAGACCGAGGTGATGCTGCCCGCAGGTCCCAAGGTTGCCCTCACTGGTGGTAGCGATTTCAACGATCACCGCCTGATCTGGGGCAAGCTCGACCAGGTCCGGAGCAAACATCCCGATATGGTGCTCTTGCATGGGGGAAGCCCGAAGGGCGCGGAACTTATCGCCGCCAAATGGGCCGAGGCGAGGGGTGTCACGCAGGTGGCCTTCAAGCCTGACTGGACCAAGCACGCCAAGGCCGCGCCCTTCAAGCGCAACGACGCAATGCTCGACGTGCTGCCGGTGGGTGTTCTGGTCTTCCCGGGCAATGGCATCCAAGAAAACCTCGCCGACAAGGCCCGTAAGCTTGGCATCCCGGTCATGAAGTTTGAGAAGGGGGCATAAGCCCCTTTCCCCTCACGGGGGTATCAAAGCGCGGGACATCATGGTGGAAGCAGACGCTTCCACCTGATATAATGGTACAAACCCCGCGCTCGGATTGCGACATGTTTGATACCATCAGCCAACTGGAGATCTTTCCGACCGACCTGCAGATGCGCCGGGTCGATCCTGCGCGCAACATGCGTCGGTTCTACCGCATGAGCATCCAGCCCGACCTGTTTGGCGGTGCCAGCCTTGTGCGCGAATGGGGCCGGATCGGATATCGCGGCCAGATGATGATCGAGCCGCATGCCGATGAAGGGCAGGCCGTGACCGCGCTGATGAAACTCGCGCGCATGAAGCAGCGGCGGGGATATGCGTGAGGCGTGGGCGGCGACACGGTGCATATCCATCAAAGCTCTGGGAATAGTCACATGAGACAGATATCCCATAACGCATATTCAAGCTATGCATATCGGGATATCCCGCTGCAACAGGGCGGAGTTTGTGACTGGCGGCTGTGCGGACCTTTCTGCGGTTCGAGCCGTTTAAGCTCTGGCCTTTCGCTGTTGTAGCATGACCCACATGGAGGGTGGGTCACGGCCCTTGGGGTTGCGGCATTGCACCCGCAAAAAACTGCGAAAGCCACTGCTCGCTCCTGCGACGCAGGCAGCCGTGACACTTAGAAAGTGGATTGCTCTTGGTTTAAGTAACTGCAATCATGCACGGGTAGAAAGTGTTGATCACAAAGCGAACTCGATATGCGAGGCTACGGTTCTTTGCAAGAAGACTATCTGTTTCACAAGGGCGACTGGTTCGCCACGCAGGAAGGCTGGAAGAAGAAGCTTGTCGAGTCTATCGAGACCATGAATGGCGACGAGTTGCTCAACACTTCAACGTCAGACTTGGCCAAATACTATGTTTCCGAGTACGAACTAATCATTCCAAAAATCTACGCTGACGAAATTGTGGTGGATCAACGCGAAACACAGATTGACATAAGTCAGGACCGGAATCGCTACATCCGTGATCGCTCAGGACCCTATTATATTGCCGGAACCTCTGTTGATGTTGATTTGCCTTTCTCTGGCAACAAGGTTGCGTTCGACATTCAGCCATCTACGCGAAATTTCAATAATCCGCGCGCCTATGTTGGAAACGACGTTCTGAAATTCTCAGTGACCGGCACCGACCTTACCTCCGAACAAGTGAAACAGGAAGTTGATCGCAGGATTGCTTCAATCAATGAGCATCTCGGGTGGCTGTCAAACGACGCTCGAGGCTACAACTCCGGGCTAGAAGCCCTCGCTACGCAAACCATTGAGCGGCGTAAGGAGAAGCTTCTTAAGGACAAATCGCTTGTCGCTGGTCTCGGCTTTAAGATGAAAGCGAGACCCGGCGCTGCCGAGACGTTCGCGGCCCGGTCTGTGCGCAGAAATATTCGCCCAGCCACCCCCAAGCCTTCGGCATCTAGGGCACCATACAAGCCTGAACCCACGCTTACCAACGACGACTACGAGCACATTTTGAGAGTGCTCGAAAATATGGTTCAAGTCATGGAGCAAAGCCCCGGAGCTTTCAGAGAAATCGACGAAGAAAGCCTGCGAACACATTTTTTAGTGCAACTTAACGGTCATTTCTCAGGTGACGCTACCGGGGAAACTTTCAACTACGAGGGAAAGACAGATATTCTTATCAAGGCTGATGGCCGCAACATCTTTGTCGGCGAATGCAAGTTTTGGACTGGCGAGAAGGGTTACCTTGAAACTTTGGATCAAGTGCTGTCTTACTTAAGTTGGCGAGACACAAAGGCCGCTATCCTAATGTTCAGTCGAAATAAGGATTTCACTAGCGTTCTTGAAAAGATCGCTAACAGCACACCGAACCACCCAAACTTCAAGAAACAAGTGAAGCAGCGTTCGGAAAGCAGCTGGACTCATCTTTTCGGACACAAGGACGACGCGAATCGAGAAATATTCGTAACTATTCAAGCTTACAACGTGCCTGAACGTATAGAGCCACGAATTCGGACACTCGGCCGAAAATGAAGTCATGTGGGGGCTGAACTGATCCTTCGCTACGCCATGCTTGAGCGGCGGCTTCGATAGATTGGGCACCTGCTGGCGACCGTCTGCACTGTGCAGGGCACGATGCTACGCCTGTGAGGGTTTCTCCTATGCTGCGGTCTACCTGAATGACCGCAAGGGGCTCGTTTCGACATTGGCAAGCCCCGCAAGCAGGGCCGGGCTGATGAGGCTTCGCCCTGAATTCTGACCCTGCTGGCTTCCTGTGCCTATACGGCTTGGTCTGTCTCATCCTGAGCCAGGCCAACCCATTTGTCACATGGTCGCCGTCACGATCCGCTTCCAGCCCTGTCGGGTCTGCATCCCTCTTGCAAGGCGTCGCGGCCTGCAATCCGATCTGTCGCCAAGGGCTGACCGCGACAGCATCGGTCATCACCCGATTTTTATGTCCTCTGCGGCTTTGCCCGCGTCCAGCGCCTCCACAAACCACCGCGGTTTGCGCCCCCGGCCGGACCAGGTGAGCGCCGGGTTCTCAGGGTGACGGTATTTCGCCGGGGCGGGCGCACGCTTGGGTTTTGCATCCTCGCCCATGAGTTCGGCCAGCGAATAGCCCAGGTCTTTGGCGAAGGCTTCCACCTTGGCGCGGGCCTCCGCCTTTTGTCGGTCCTCGTAGGTGGTGATCGCCTTGGCGATGTCCTTATGCAATTTGCGCAGTTCCGTGAGCGACAGCGCCTCGAGATCGAAATCAGCCATGCGATGCTTTCCGTGTCCTGAATGATCCCGCAAGGTAGTCTGTATCGGCAGGGCCCTGCAACTCCCTGACGGCTGGGGCACGGGGGGCGGTTTGAGATGATCGGTATCGACCACCAGTGCAGTGCCGAGCTTGGGTTCTGACGGGCCATGTTGGCCGGATGACAGGGTCTGGCATTGGCTTCCCCCGTGTCGCTCTGTCTGCTGGCCCATCCCTTCGACTGACAATCCCCTAATCCCGTTCGGGCTCTCGCGCGCAACCCCGCGTCAGTCCGGGCCGTGTTGCCCCTTTGGGGCTGCCCGCGCCACCCCGGTCCTATGGGGGTGTCCGGCGTCCGTTCCGTCCACCGTGCACGCGTCACCCGACGGGCTTTTTCCGGGTCTTGTCGAAGGGACGGTCCCGAAGACAGGACACAGAAGGAAGCTACCCATGCAAAACATCGTCATCCTCGCTGGCAACATTGGCCAGAAACCCGAAGCCCGTACCACCCAAGGTGGCATCAACATCACCAATTTCAGTCTCGCCACCTCGCGCCCCCGCCTCTCGGAAGGTCGCGTCCTGCGCGACGAGAACGGCTACCGGGTCATGGACACGGAATGGCACCGCATCACCTGCTTCAACGGCCTCGGCAAGACGGTCGCGGAGCATTGCGAAAAGGGCATGAAGGTTCTCGTCCACGGCCGCATCCACTACACGAAATGGATCGACAGCATGGGGAACGACCGCTACGGCTGCGAAATCATCGCCGAGAAGGTCGACTTCCTGAGCCGCCCGAAGTCGACCGAGAACGAAAACCCCGAGCTGGTCGACAAAGACGACGAGATCCCGTTCTGATAGGAACGGGGTCTCCCCCTCGGACCCGGCGGGGAAACCCGCCGGGTTCGGGCTGTTCATT
>NZ_JBQTCF010000025.1:0-68266 GCF_052379845.1 Roseinatronobacter sp. NSM
TTGCGGATCATTTTGTGTTCCTGGATCGGCGCGAGACGGCTGACCTGCCGATTGTAGGTGAAAGCCTCGTCGTCAGTGGAGACCAGGCATTCCACCTCGCTCGCGCCTGCGTCCTTCAACGCCTCGATGCGCATGTGACCGTCGAGCAGCAACCAGGTTGCGGACTTGTCAGGGTTCCGGACGACGACGGGTGGCTCCACGATCCCGATCTGGGCTATGGAGGCCACGATCTGCCGATACTTTCGGCTGGACTTCGCGGACTTGCCGAAGGCGCGCAGCGGCAGGATGGCTTCGATTGGGAGGGTGACGCAGTCGTCCTCGAACCCGAGACTGACTCTGCGCGGGGGCTCGCGGGTCTCGCGTTTCATGCTGATGCCCCCTCAGTTACCGACCGGGCGAGATCGGCAGGCATCGTCTCCAGCCCCTCAGCCCTGAGCAGCGTCATGAAATGCGCGTCCGTGCAGAGCGTTCGGAAGGCCTCGCGCACGAACATCAGACGGCTCTGTGTTAGCTCTGCCTTCTTGATCAGCAGCTTCTGGCGCGTGGCCTCTTGCTGATAAGCGCGGACGAGGCCTTCACTGGTCAGCGCCCGCTTCGCAATCCGGCGTCCGAGCTGGTTGTTCTGGAGTTGGGGGCCGCGCAGTTCGCGCTGCTGGATCAGCCGGCGCACAAGCGCCAGCTTCCGGCCGCGCAGCTTGTTCTGGGTGTAGGCGTCCATGAGCGCTTTCTGTGCGCCTTTTGCGTCGGTCTTGGATATCTGGATGGCGAGGTTGAGCGGCAAGACACCGGTTTCCACGGCCGATACCAGGCGCTCTTCGCCCTTCTCGAGCAGCCCGGCGATCATGTTCACGTATTCTGTGGACACACCGATCTTCTCGCCAATCTGGCGATCGCTATAGCCGCGCTGGCGCAGCGCACCGATTTCCTGCATCAGGTCGATGGGGTTGTGCTGCCGCCGCGCGCAGTTTTCGACGAGGCTCATGACAAGACAGTCGCTCTCGTCGGCGTCGATCACGATTGCAGGGATGCTGTCCTGTTTCAGTTCGATGAATGCCTCGAGCCGGCCCTGTCCGCAAACGAGGTCGTATTCCTGCGGATCGGCCCCGGCGCGCGGCGCCACAGTGATCGGGCGCTTCAGGCCGATGCGGGCGATGTTCTCGACCATTTCTGCAAAAGCGCGGCGGTTGCGGACGCGGGGATTGAGGATCCGGATCCGGTCGGTCGGGATCAGGGTCACTTGCTTCTGGCTGGTGAGTTCCAAATCGTCGGGCATCAAGCCACCTCCGCGATCCTTGCTCGCGAGGCGAGCGCGTAGAAGAAATCGAGCGTGTCGAACCGGTATGCGTCCAGCGCGAGCCCGTTCTGCTCGGCGAATTTCAGTTTTCCAAAAGTCATGTCGATGCTGGGCAGCACGTAGTAATCGCGCGGCACCTCGTTCATCTCGTCCATGCGCACGGCGATGGTGAGGTCCGGGACAAGGCCAGTGTCGAGGCGGATGCGCCAGCGCAGCGACCCGGCCGCTGTCGCGGTGCAGCGGGCCAGCACGATGGACAAAGTGAACTCATCATTGACGCGAAGCATGTCGGTTTCCGGGTTTTGCACTGCCGACCCGCCGTGCCGCGTGACCCCGGCGATGATCTCGGCCACCACCTGCGGATGGGCCTGCCGCAAGGCGCGGTTGACTTCGATGTAGCTGTAGTCCCGGTCCGGCTCGTATCCGATGAGCCGGTAAGCGCGCAGCAGGCTGCCGAAGCGACTGCGATAGGCACGGGAGGACGGCAGATCCTCTTGCTCGTCGATGATCAGCCCCGATAGCATGCCTTGGCGATCGAGGATGGTGCGCAGGGCCTCGAGCAGCTCCTCATCCGAGAAATGGCGGCTTCGGGCATCCACGATTTCCCTGGCCCGCAAGAACAGCGCTTGATCGACGATGGCGGGATATGCACCCTCCGCGCGGATCCACATTTTTCGCGGGTTCACAACGCGGCGCTGCTTCAGCTTGAAAGATACCTTCGCGAAAACATTGTTCCCGATGTATTTTTCGTTTGTCAGCACCTGATGGACGGTGGCCCGCGTCCACGGTCGGTCGAGATCGGTGCGGTGTCCTTCGGCGTTCAAGGTTTCCGCGATCTCGCGCTCCGCACGCCCCTCGTTGACGAACATTTCGTACATACGCTGGACAACCCGCTGCTCCTCCTTGGGCCCGGGCAGCAGGATTACGCGGTCGGTCTGCAGGCTTTTCTGTTCGCCGCGAGACAGCTCGCCCTTTGGTTTGCCGTGCTCGTCGATCAGCACGCGCCGCAGGCCATAACCTGCCGCGCCCCCTTGACGATAGCCGAGTTCAACGAGGCGGCACTGTCCGGCGAATACCTTGACCGATAGCTCGCGGCTGTATTCGCCCGCCATCACCCGCTTGACGGTTTTCAGAAGGTTCGAGCCGATGCTGCCGTCATTCTCGAACTGCTCGCCGCAGTAGTGGACCCGGATCCCGGCGCGGGAACAGACATGCTCGTGATAGGCACCCTCGTCGGCATCCTGAAAGCGCCCCCAGCGGCTGACATCATAGACGAGGATCGCCTTGAAATCGGCCTGGCCGGATTGCACCTCGGCCATCAGGTTCTGCAGTGCCTCGCGTCCATCCAGCCGCAGCCCGGAACGCCCTGAATCCTCGAACACGCGCAAGATCTGCAGTCCGCGGGCAACGGCGTAGCTGCGGATGACGTCCAGCTGGTTCTCGGTCGAGTATTTCTGGTGGTCGGTCGACATCCGCACATAGGCGACGGCCGGGATGTCCTGCCCAACCTCGTCACCTTCGTCCGTTCTGTTGCCTCGACCGCTACTCAAATTGCGTTTTCCTCTTCAGCCGATCCGGCCCTGGTTGGCTTTCGTTTTCCCATCTGATGCGAACAGGCCCGGAAAGTCGTTTCCCGAAACGGGCAATGTCTTTCCGTTCGCCTGCGTACCGGTGTTCAAATCCCAATTCATCGCGGGCCTCTTAAATCAGTCGTGTTCATCAGACCCGGTCTGATGACCCGTCACGGACAAATCCGGCTCTCGCCGTTTTCATGGTTCTTCAGATATTTAATGGAGAAGGACGTGGATATGCGGGTGAAGATGGACACAGTTGTGCCGAAAATGGGCACATTTGTGCACCTGGTCGAAGAACCAGCCGATTATCGGACGGCGGTAGCGCTGGCTCTGCACGAGGAACTGGGCGAAACACATCGCGCGATCAAGATGGCGATGCGCTGGACGGGCGCCAGCGAACGCACCGTGAAATACTGGTTCTCGGGCGAACGGGGGCCAAGCGGTGACCATCTGATCGCTCTCACGCGGCACTCGGATGCCGTTCTGTATGTGTTGCTTGCGCTTGCGGGCCGCCACGTTGTCGAAGAGCCAGACGACTAGCGGTGTCCGCACGGGGTATGATAGCTTGTTTTGTGTGCTTTTTTGGTTATATTGAACACACACGAGATGAGAGACACAGCGCCATGGCCCGAACGACCACTATGACCGTCCGCATCGGCGGAGCCTTGAGCGACTTTGTCTCGGCCAATGTTGGTGATGAGGGGTCCTATGAAAACGTCAGCGAGTACATCCGCGACTTGATCCGGCGTGACAAGGAGCGGGTTGAGGCCGAGGCATTCAACCGGCTGAAGGCCGAGTTGACCCATGCCTTCGCTGCTCCGGAGGAGACGTATAAGCCGCTGACGGCGGCAGAGGTGATCGCGCGGAACCGGGGCTGACCCGGTGCCCGCCATTCGCATTCAGGAAGGGGCGTCCCATCGCCTCGACGACATTTACCGCTACACCCGCGACAGGTGGGGTGAAGCGAAAGCCGAGACGTACATCACCGGACTGTTCGCAGCCTTCGAGAGGATTGCAGCTCACGGGGTCGTGTCAAGGCCCATCCCGGCCGAGTTCGGCGTCGAAGGGTTTTTCTTTCGCTATGAGCGCCATTTCGTCTACTGGCGTCATCTCTCGAATGGCGACATCGGGATCGTGACCATCCTGCATGAACGCATGCACCAAATCGACCGCTTTCGGGATGACTTTGGTCCGGGCTGACGAGCTGGTTTTTCAAAGTCCGTCAGAATTGCGCATGGTTTCGCAACCATCACGCCGGGGCGGACACTGGCACGGGAGAGGGTTAGGAACTAGAGTCATCCCCTCCGCCACTTATCATTAATATAATTGATAAAAATCGGCCCAAAATCACCTTTCTCCACATAAAGCCCCACAAAGAAAAAACGCTTGGCGGGCCTATGCATGCTGCAGCTCCTTGTTGGCCTCGCGCGCGCTGGCTAGGGATTCCAAAGCACGAAACCTCCATCAGCACTTTGTTCGCGTGTCGGAAGTTCTCTTGCTGCTCTTGATAGCCATATTGGGCTTTCTGCCCGTGAAAAAAGTTGTTCCTCAGGCGATTAACTACCAGAAGAACGGCTAAAGGCCTTTGAGAATCGTTCCGCTTGGGGGCATTAAACCCTTGTCCGATTTCATTCGGAAGCTTTTGCCCCCCACTGGCCTTGATGATGCAACCGCCCCCCGACCCGCACCGTCCGCACCGTGGACCTGAAACACATTCTTCGCCAGATCCAGTCAGACCGTGATATCCTCTGACATGACCGCTCCCCTTTGTGGATCCTCACAGACCCACCTTGTCACACAGATGCCGCCGGGGGGCGGTTGCATCATCAAGGCCAGTGGGGGCGAAACTGGTATAGCGCTGACCTATGACTGGGCCGAATGGCCGCTGTCTAATGCTGACTGTTAAAAAACTATAAATCCGATATGCGCTAAAATTCGGGGTTAGTCGCCATCCTATGCGGGAAGTATAGGGGAAAGGTCGTTTCCTAAATGTTTTAATTTCAGAGTCTCAATGCGGATGAATGGCGGAGACGATGGGATTCGAACCCACGAGACCCTTCCGGGCCTACTCCCTTAGCAGGGGAGCGCCTTCGACCACTCGGCCACATCTCCGTTGATCGGTTTAATGGTGTGGGGGAGGGGCCGCAAGGGGAAAGTGGGGGATTTTGGCAAGAGATTTTTGGAATGCACGGCTGCATTTGGGGGCTGTGAAACCGCGCAAGTCACTGGGATGGTGTTTTTTAGGGCGGCGGCCGTGTCTGTATACGGGCTATGCAATGAAACCCCATCAGATATGTCATCGCATAAAGCGAAGCTTACGTCTGTAGTCATGCGATTTGAAAGCACGATATAAGACACCGACCTTACACCAAAAAGTCCCATCGTGTGGTTTCGGGCCTAGAGGCGCGCCAAATAGGCATTTCATCCTTTGCCTTGGCCAAGGGCAGCTCCTTAGCCATCCATCTTCAGTGCCGAAATAAACGCCTGTTGCGGAATTTCCACCTTCCCGAACTGGCGCATCTTCTTCTTACCGGCTTTCTGCTTTTCCAGAAGCTTCTTTTTCCGCGTCACGTCCCCGCCATAGCATTTCGCCGTCACGTCCTTGCGTAGGGCGGCCAGTGTTTCGCGCGCGATGACCTTGCCGCCAATGGCTGCCTGAATGGGGATTTTGAACATGTGGCGGGGGATCAGCTCTTTCAGCTTCTCGCACATCGCGCGGCCGCGCATTTCGGCGCGGTCGCGGTGCACCATCATCGACAGCGCGTCCACGGGTTCGTCATTGACCAGCACCTGCATCTTGACCAGATTATCCTGCCGGTAGCCGGTGATTTCATAGTCGAATGACGCATAGCCCTTGGAAATGGATTTCAGGCGGTCATAGAAATCGAACACCACCTCGTTCAGGGGCAGGTCATAAACCACCATGGCGCGGCTGCCCGCATAGGTCAGTTCCTGCTGGATGCCGCGGCGGTCCTGGCACAGTTTCAGCACATCGCCCAGATAGTCATCGGGCACCAGCACTGTGGCCTTGATGCGCGGTTCTTCAATATGGTCCACATGCGTCAGGTCGGGCATGTCGGCAGGGTTGTGCAACTCCGTCACCGACCCGTCGCGCATATGAACATGGTAGACCACAGAAGGCGCGGTGGTGATCAGGTCGATGTCATATTCACGTTCCAGCCGGTCGCGGATGACTTCCAGATGCAACAGCCCCAGAAACCCGCAGCGGAACCCGAAGCCCAGCGCGGCCGAACTTTCCATTTCATAGCTGAAGGACGCGTCATTCAACGCCAGTTTTTCAACCGCGTTGCGCAGGTCGTCGAATTCCGCCGAATCGACAGGGAACAACCCGCAAAACACCACCGGAACCGAGGGTTTGAAGCCGGGCAGGGGCGTTTCGCAGCCTTTCTTTTCATGGGTGATGGTATCGCCCACTTTGGTGTCGCGCACTTGTTTGATGCTGGCAGTGAATACGCCAATGTCGCCGGGGCCAAGTTCGGGCACATCGACCATGGCAGGTTTCAGCACGGCCAGTTTGTCGATGCCGTATTTCGCGCCGGTCTGCATCATCTTGATGTTGTCACCCTTGCGGATAACCCCGTCCATGACGCGAAACAGCACGACCACCCCCAGATAGGCGTCATACCAGCTGTCCACCAGCATGGCCTTCAGGGGGGCGTTGCGTTCACCCTTGGGGGCCGGCAGGCGCTTGACGATCGCTTCCAGCACATCGGGAATGCCCAGGCCGGATTTCGCGGAAATCAGCACTGCGTCGGACGCATCCAGCCCGATCACGTCTTCGATCTGCGCCTTGACCTGTTCGGGTTCGGCGGCGGGCAGGTCGATCTTGTTGAGCACCGGCACAATTTCATGGCCCGCATCAAGGGCCGTGTAGACATTGGCCAATGTCTGCGCTTCCACCCCCTGGCTGGCATCGACGACCAGAAGCGAGCCTTCTACCGCGCGCATGGAGCGGCTGACCTCATAGGCGAAATCGACATGGCCGGGTGTGTCAATCAGGTTGAGCACATAGGCCTGCCCGTCCTGCGCCACATAATCAATGCGCACAGTGTTGGCCTTGATGGTGATCCCGCGTTCGCGTTCAATATCCATCGCGTCGAGCAATTGCTCTTTCATGTCGCGGTCGGACACTGTGCCGGTTGACTGGATCAACCGGTCGGCAAGCGTGGATTTACCGTGGTCAATATGCGCCACGATGGAGAAATTGCGGATGTGCGAAAGCTCTGTCATAGGTGACGATATGTAGGGGAAACGCGCGCTGGTCAATATCCCGCGCGCGTGTGGCGCATAGTATTTCAGTCGTGACTGTGGCGGCGCGAATACCGGTTGTGGGACGGGCTATACCAGCCGTCCAGCGCGCCGGCGGGGGGGGCATGCACACTGACCTCCAGCGGGTGGCATTGGGGGGTGTCAGAACTGTGTTCGCACCCGCAATCCCCACCGGGACAGGCGGACAGGGCGCAAAGCAGGTCAATCTCGGCAAAGAATTCGATATAGTCGCCCTTGCGCGCAGGGCTTGCCTTCATGAAATACTGGCCCGTGTCCTGCGTAAAGCCTGTGCACATGAACACATTCAGCACATCATGCACCAGCGCCTCGGCCTCTGACAGGGGTTTGTCCAGATGCTCGGCCAACGCGCGGGTCAGGTTGGAATGGCAGGTCTGGTGGTAATCCTGCCCGGTCAGCAGGTGGTGGGTGTAGGGGTCGCAGCGCGTGCCAATCACATCATGCACGCGGCCCCCGTGTTCATCAACGCCGTACCAGTCCAGCGTGTCACTCAGCACTGTTGCCATGGGGCGCAGATAGGGCAGGCAGGACCACAGCCTGTCACCCACATTGATATGGCTGCCATGCAGGGCGCGGGTCTTGCCGGAATAGAAATGTTCTTCAAGGTTGCGCGCTTCAAACAGGTTCAGATCGCCCACTTGCGCGCCCTCAAGGCAGGAAATGCGAAAGAAGCTGCCCGCAGTCACATAAAAACAGCGCGCCTCGCGCGGGGGAATAGTGATGCGGTTTGTCTCGGTGGCCTTTGCGCGTGCCGCCCGATAGGTGTCCAGCGGGGGCTTGCGCAATGTGTCATTGGGATAACAGATTACCGGCGCGAGTTTGCGGCGGGCATCAGCATCTTTAGGGGCTTTCATCACTGTTCTCCTGCCAGACATTCCTTGGGTTCACGTCCCTTCGGCAAGGCGGTTTGCGCACCGCAGGCCACACAGATGAACATCACCCGCCCATCGGCCAGTTGCCGCGTATCCCTGCGCCAGCGGCAGCCGCGCGTTTCCCATGGCCGAAGCAAAAGAATAACGGCAAGCGCCACAAGCAATGCAAGGATTACAAACATGGTCCATGTTGTGCCGCAGAAGCGCGCAACCTTCAAGCTGTCATTGCGCCCATGCGGCAATTGCACCGCCCTGCGCCGCGCATCAGCGAGCGATCCGGGCGCAGTTTTATCAATAAAGCCAAACAGAACCTGATGGAAAACCCGCAAGATCGCTGTCTATTTTAGCCTTGCCTGACAGGGCCCAGCCATTAAGGTGCCTGCGCAGAGATGACACGCCGCAGGGCGGTGCGGATAAAAGTAAGGGATACCAGACCATATGGCACAAAGCGTTGCGCGAAGCGGGCTGCAGGTTGACGCGGAACTCGCGGCTTTTGTAGAAGACATGGCCCTGCCGGGAAGCGGCATTGACCCTGAAACCTTCTGGCAGGGGTTCGCGGATCTGGTGCATGACCTGACGCCGCGCAACCGCGAATTGCTGGACAAACGCGCCGCTTTGCAGGCGCAGATTGATGACTGGCATGTGCAGAAACGTGGTCAGGTGCATGATCTTGCAAGCTATAAGGAATTCTTGAAACAAATCGGGTATTTACTGCCAGAAGTTGCGCCGTTTCAGGTGACCACTGAAAATGTCGACCCTGAAATCGCCACGACTGCCGGTGCACAGCTTGTGGTCCCCGTGACCAATGCGCGCTACGCGCTGAATGCCGCCAATGCGCGCTGGGGCAGCCTGTATGACGCGCTGTATGGCACCGATGCCATGGGGAAAACGCCCCCCGCTGGCGGGTATGAGCAAGGGCATGGCGCGCGCGTCATTGCGCGTGCGCGGGTGTTTCTGGATGCCGCGTTTCCCCTGGCGGGCCACAGCCATGCCGATGCACGGCTGTATCATGTCAAGCAAGGCGCCTTGCTGGTGGATGGCAAGCCGCTGGAAAGCCCCGAAAAATTCGCGGGCTACCTTGGCGATCCGCGCGCGCCAGACGCAGTGTATCTGGTCAATAACGGGTTGCATGTGGAATTGCTGTTCAACCGCGCGCACCCCATTGGCGGGCGCGATCAGGCGTGTCTGGCCGATATTCGCATTGAATCCGCGTTGACCGCGATCATGGATTGCGAAGATTCCGTGGCCTGTGTGGACGCCGCCGACAAGGTGGCGGCCTATGGCAATTGGCTGGGCCTGATGAAAGGCGACCTTAGCGCCGATCTGGAAAAAGGCGGGCGCACCCTCACCCGCCGCCTGAACCCCGACCTGACCATCAGCGCCCCTGATGGCAGCACCAAACACCTGAAGGGGCGCGCTGTCTTGTGGGTGCGCAATGTGGGCCACCTGATGACCAACCCCGCCATTGTGGACAAGCACGGCGATGAGGTGTTCGAGGGGCTGATGGATGCCATGATCACCACGCTTTGCGCGCTGCATGACCTGCGCAAAACCGATGGTCCGCGCAATTCTGCCACCGGGTCGGTCTATATCGTCAAACCCAAAATGCACGGCCCCGAAGAAGTGGGTTTCGCAGATGAAATTTTTGCGCGCGTCGAAAAGGTGCTGGGGCTTGCGCCCAACACCATCAAGATGGGTGTTATGGATGAAGAACGCCGCACATCCGTAAATTTGCAGCAATGCATCCATGCCGCGCGCCACCGTATCGCATTTATCAACACGGGGTTTCTGGACCGCACCGGCGATGAAATTCACACCAGCATGGAAGCGGGACCGTTTTCGCGCAAGGATTTCATCAAGCGCAAGGGCTGGATCAAGGCTTATGAGGACCGCAATGTGGATATTGGCCTTGAATGCGGGCTGATGGGGCGCGCGCAAATCGGCAAGGGCATGTGGGCCATGCCCGACCAGATGGCCGCCATGCTGGAGGCCAAGATCGAACACCCCAAATCCGGGGCGAATACTGCATGGGTGCCGTCGCCCACCGCCGCCACCTTGCACGCGCTGCATTATCATCAGGTCAATGTGCGCGCGGTTCAGGAAAAACTGGCCAAGGGCGGACGGCGCGCGCATGTCGAGGCGCTTTTGGACATACCGCTGGCCAGTTTCCGCAAATGGACGCGCGATCAGATCATCCGAGAGGTTGAAAACAACGCGCAAGGTATTCTGGGCTATGTCGTGCGTTGGATCGATCAGGGGGTCGGCTGTTCAAAAGTGCCCGATATCAACGATGTGGGCCTGATGGAGGATCGCGCCACCTGTCGTATTTCCAGCCAGCATGTGGCCAACTGGCTGCATCATGGCGTGGTGTCCGATAACGATGTGATGGACGCCATGAAGCGCATGGCCGAAGTGGTGGACCGCCAGAACGCCGCTGACCCTGCCTACCGGCCCATGGCCCCCGCATTTGACGGTATCGCCTTCATGGCGGCGTGCGATCTGGTGTTCAAAGGGCGCGCGCAACCGTCCGGCTATACGGAACCGGTGCTGCATGCGCGCAGGCTGGAACTGAAGGCGTCATTGGCGTGAATGCCCCATCAGGGCCGCAGCGGGAACCTGTGGCCCTGATTTTTATTCAGTATCAGCATGTTGCAAGACTACCTTAACGTAAGAAATTAAGCACGACGCGCAACGCTTTGTTTTAGTTGAAATTACACCGTTTGAAGCGCCGCAAGGAAGCTATCCACCTGTTCTTTCGTCGTGGACCATGACGCAACCAGCCGCCCTGCGACCGGCGCATCGGGCGGGCCGTCCAGAACCGCGCTGTCCGGCCAAAGATAATAGTGCGCGCCCGCCGCCTGCAACCGCGTATGAATGGCACGCGGCAGGTTCACAAACAGCATATTGCCGCCTCGGTCGAACAGTAGCTGTGCGTCAGGGTGACGCGCCAGCCCGTCTTCCAGCCTTGCCGCCATGGCGTTTGCATCTGCGGCAAGTTTCAGCCAAAGGTCATCTTGCAACCATGCCAGCATCTGCGCGGCCAGATAGCGGTTCTTGGACAGCAGATGACCGCCACGCTTGCGACGCAGCTGGAATTCCCATGCTTGCGCGGGGTCGAACATCACCACCGCCTCGACGCCCAACAACCCGTTTTTGGTGCCACCCAGCGACAGGACATCAACACCGGCCTGCCAGCTGTATTCGGCCGGGCTGCCCCCCTCGGCCACCAGAGCATTGGCAAAACGCGCGCCATCCAGATGCACCGGCAGGGCATGGAGCCGCGCAATATCACACAATGTGCGCAATTCGGCCATAGTGTAGCGGGTGCCGCATTCTGTCAGGTTGGTCAGGCTTAGCATGGCGGGCTGCACCTGATGCACCCCCCCTTTGCCCGCGCCGCCAAGGGCGTGTTCCAGTGTATGCGCCGTAAGTTTCGCATGCGCCCCGTGCAATGGCACCAGCTTCGCACCATTGGTGAAAAACTCAGGCGCGCCGCATTCATCAACATTGATATGGGCCAGCTCGTGGCAATAGACCGCGCCCCATGGCGGGGTGTGGCTGGCAATGGCCAGCGCATTGGCGGCGGACCCGGTGGTGACCAGAAACACCTCGGCCTTGGGGGCGTCAAAAACAGCGCGGATGCGGTCGCGCAGCGCAAGGGTAAGGGGGTCATTGCCATAGCCCGGCGCAAACCCGTCATTTGCGCGCGCCAACCCGTCAAGAACCTGCCGGGGCACACCCGATGTATTGTCAGAAGCAAAGAACATGCCCTGAAACTGTCGTGCCATCACGGCCATGTCAAGCGCGCCTTGACAGGGGACAGGGCAGGGCGCATATCCCTTGAAATACAGGAGTGATGCGCAATGTTTATTCAGACTGAATCCACCCCAAACCCCGCTACGCTGAAATTTCTGCCCGGTCAGGACGTGCTGGGCATGGGAACAGCTGACTTTCCTTCAGTGGAAACCGCGGGCACGTCCCCCCTTGCCAGCCGCCTGTTTGGTGTCAGCGGTGTGACAGGGGTTTTTCTGGGGTCGGATTTTGTGACGGTCACCAAAGCCGATGATGTCGATTGGCAGCATATCAAGCCCGAAATTCTGGGCGCGATCATGGAGCATTTCCAATCCGGCGCTGTGGTCATGGACGGGGATGCGGGCACAGGCCATGTGGCCCATGACGGGCCTGATGGTGAAATTGTGAACCAGATCAAGGAATTGCTGGACACCCGCGTGCGCCCCGCTGTCGCGCAGGACGGCGGCGATATTACCTTTCACGGGTTTGAACGCGGTGTCGTCTATCTGCACATGAAGGGGGCCTGCGCGGGCTGCCCGTCATCAACCCTGACGCTGAAAATGGGGATTGAGAACCTGTTGCGTCATTACATCCCCGAAGTCACCGAGGTGCGCCCGGTTGCTGTCTGACGCGCTGGTTCTGGGGTTTGACACATCGGCCGCGCATTGCGCGGCCGCTTTGGTGCAGGGTGAGCGCTGCCTTGCGGCCTGCCATGATGATATGGCGCGCGGTCAGGCGGAACATTTGCTGCCCTTGCTGGACCGTGTTCTGGCCAAGGGCGGTGTGGGTTGGGCTGATCTGGACGCTTTGGCCGTGGGCGTGGGGCCGGGAAATTTTACCGGCATTCGCATTGCCGTGGCCACGGCGCGGGGGCTTTCGCTGGGACTGGATATTCCGGCAATCGGCGTTTCCGTGTTTGAGGCGCGCGCCGAAGGCTTGCCCCGCCCGCTTTGCGTCATTGAGGATGCGCGCCGCGACGAAGTGTATGTCCAGCATTTCGGGCATGACGCCGATAGCCCGCAGCTGTTGCCCGTATCACTTGCTGCCACGATGATGGACGACACGGCCGTGACAGGCAGCGGCGCATCCCTGATGGCGGGGCTGAGCGGCGCGCGCGTTCTGGACCCGTGTTTTGGTCTGGCCGAAGCGATTGCGCGTGTCGCCATGAAACGGCTGGGACACCCTCATCCCCGACCAGCACCCCTGTATATCAGGCCCGCTGACGCCGCCCCCTCGTCACAGCCCCCCGTCGCCATTTTGCCATGACCGCCCCTGACCTGACACCTGATGCGCAGGCCTTGGCGGATGTTCACGCGCAGGCCTTCAGCTTGCCCGCGCCTTGGTCAACGCAGGATTTCGCGGGTTTCTTGCAGGACCGAACCTGTTTTCTGGAATGGACAGGCACGCCAGATGGCAAAATTGCGGGGTTTGCGCTGTTCCGGCTGGTCGCGGATGAAGCGGAAGTGCTGACGCTGGCTGTCTTGCCGAAAATGCAGCGAAGGGGCATTGCAAGCGCGCTTTTGCGCAAGGGGATGCGCCAACTGCAAGCGCGGCGCGCGCAAACTTGTTTTCTGGAAGTCGCCAGCACCAACCATGCAGCGCGCAGTTTATATGACCGCGCCGGTTTTGTGCAGACTGGATTGCGCAAAGGATATTATACCCCGGCCACAGGCGGCAACGCGCTGGATGCGCTTGTCTTGCGCATCGATCTGGGCGGCGCCTGAACGGGGCATCCCTGCACATGTGGCCCGAAAGATGCAGGCAGGGTGCCAATTTCACACAACACCACAAAACATTGCAGCCCCCCTTGCCCTGAAACGTCGTGATTGTCATGCTTGCACAACCGGCACGAAAACGCTGGATTTTCTGCCGCTTTCAGGATCAGGGGCCAAATGCAGATTTATCTGCCCATCGCCGAAACATCCGTCAACGCCTTCACCTTGCTGGGGGTTGGGGGCGGGGTGGGCGTGCTTTCGGGAATGTTCGGTGTGGGCGGCGGGTTCTTGATTACGCCGTTATTGTTCTTCATCGGGGTTCCGCCTGCGGTGGCTGTGGCGACAGGGGTGAATCAGGTTGTCGCATCGTCCATTTCGGGGGTGCTGGCCCATCTGAAACGCAAGACAGTCGATCTGCGTATGGGCACTGTGCTGTTGATCGGCGGGTTGATCGGGTCCATCATCGGGATATGGTTTTTCAACCTGATGCAGAAATTGGGGCAGCTTGACCTGATTGTGCAGCTGTCCTACGTCCTGTTCCTTGGGATAATCGGCGCGCTGATGCTGCAAGAAAGCGTGCGCGCCTTGCGGCGGTCCAAAAACCCCCACGCACCGCGCCGGAAGCTACATACCCATAACTGGGTGCACAACCTGCCGTGGAAGATGAAATTCCGGGCATCGGGGTTGTATATCTCGATCTTTCCGCCGCTGCTGGTGGGGGTAGGCGTGGGCATTCTGGCCGCCATCATGGGGGTGGGGGGCGGGTTCATTCTGGTGCCTGCCATGATTTACTTGCTGGGCATGCCCACCAAGGTGGTGATCGGCACATCCTTGTTTCAGGTCACGTTCGTGGCGGCCTTCACCACGATGATGCACGCGCTGACGAATTATTCCGTCGATGTTATGCTGGCTGTTTTTCTTATTCTTGGCGGGGTGATCGGTGCGCAGATTGGAACGCGCATCGGGCTGCGGCTGAAGGCGGAACAATTGCGTATTCTTCTTGCGCTGCTGGTGTTGGCGGTCTGTGCGAAAATCGCGCTGGATTTGTTGCTGACCCCGTCAGAACTGTATTCCATATCCATTCCGGGGCGGTTCTGATGCGACGCGGGATAATCCTTTTCATGATGCTGAGTGTGCTGGCCCTGCTGCCCGCGCGAGGCGAGGAAGTCATCGTCGGCCTGAGCCAGAACAGGGTGTCGCTGACGGTGAATTATGAAGGGTCGGAAATCCTGATTTTTGGTGCTGTGCGGCGTGAAGCCCCGCTGCCCGATGACAGCGCGCTTGATATTGTTGTCACCATAGAAGGGCCGCCCATGCCTGCTGTGATCTGGCGCAAAGCGCGGCGTCTGGGAATATGGGTGAATGCCGAAAGCCAGGAAGTGCGCGCCGCCCCCAGTTTTTACGCTGTCGCCGGAACCGCGCCGCTGTCGGATATCCTGTCTGTCGAAGCGGACCTGACGCACCGTATTTCAACCCGCCTGGCCATATTCGAAGCCCGCGGCACGGACCCGCGCGATGCGGCCGCCTTTACCGAAGCCCTGATCCGCATCCGGCAAGGGGAACAGCTGTATCAGGAACTTGACAGCACTGTCGCGCTGCAGCGCGACACGCTGTTCAACACCCGCGTGACCCTGCCCAAGAACATTGTCGAGGGAACCTATACCGCCCGCATATTCCTGCTGCGCAATGGCGACGTGCTGGACGAGGCCGAAACCTTCATAGATGTCCAGAAAGCGGTTCTGGAACGTTGGTTGTATAACATGGCCTATGACCGCCCAGCCCTGTATGGCGTCATGGCACTGGGGCTGGCAGTGTTTTTCGGCTGGGGGGCGTCCGCGTTGTTCCGCTTCGTGCGCAGTTGAACACACGGGCGTTTGCGCAAGACGGTGCGTGACGTCACGCTGTCAGAATGCCTTGAAGGTCATTGTGGTCATGGTTCGGTTGATGCCTGCAATGTCAAACAGGCGCTCATTGAGGAAATGGCCCACATCTTCGGTATCGGGGATGTATATTTTCGCAATCAAATCATACTCGCCGGATGTCGAGTAGAGTTCAGAGGCGATTTCACGATCATAAATCGCATCGGCCACTTCATAGGTTTTTCCGGGTTGGCAGCGAAACTGGACAAAAACGCAGCGCATGGGCATTCCTTCAGGTCGGGGTCAGGATCAGGGGCGTTGCCCCTCTGGGCGCAAGCGCCCATTCACCCCAGAGTATTTGGGGCAAGATGAAGTTGGAAGGGGGTATTCGAGCGCCTGTGTTGGTATCTTAGTGCATGTTGCTTAAAAGCGGGTGCTGGCTTTAAGATTCTCGGACATGTTCTAACTGTCAGACGCCAGTTCAAGGGGGGCAGGTGCGCTTGCCAGATCATCGGTCGTCAGGGGGGTAACGGGCCGTGCAAGGCGGTTGCGAATGACCCAGTGCAGCCGGTGTTCCGCACGCGTGATGGCGACATAGGCCAGACGTTTCCACAGTGGCAGGCCCGCTTCCATGCGCCCTGCGCGCGCGGCGGCAAAAAGATCTGGTGCGAACACCTGCACATCACGCCATTGCGAGCCTTGCGCCTTATGGATGGTGACGGCCGCGCCATGTACGAAGGCCGCACCCATGGTGGCGGCGAAGGGGATAAAGGGTTCTTCATCAATTTCGGTTTCGATTTTGATGATTGAGGCGACGGAGATCTGAGGTTCTTCTGCGCCGAAAATATGCACGCGTGAAAAGCCGGGTTTGCGGCCGGGACCAAGATAGACGACTTGCGCGCCCTTGATCAGGCCGCGCGCTTCCAGATCAATGCGTTTCTTGCGGTGTTTCAGCGGCAGTTCCAGCCCGTCGCACATCAGCGGCTCGCCCGGTCGCAATTCGGTTTCGGGCGCGTCATGGGCGCGGCGGAAGGCATTGATCAGGCGCAAGCGGGTGGCATTGCGCCACACCAGCACCGGCGAACGTGCCATCAGGTCACTGTCCACGCGTTCTGCAAGGTGCACGCGGCTGTCTTGTTGCGCCGCAGATTCCACGCGGCGTTCAAAGGCCTCGAACCCCAGATCAGGGTCGGCCAAGGCATGGGCGAGGTCCAGAATCGGGTTGTCCTGTGCCTGACGGTGAATGCGCGACAGGTGCAGCCGCGCCGGGGCGGGCAGGCGGTCAAAGACCATTTCCCCCGATTGCCCCACAGGGGCCAGCTGCGCGGGGTCCCCGAACAGGATGAGCGTTGAAAAGAGTTCCTTGAGGTCATCAAGCTGGCGGGAATCGAGCATGGAGCTTTCGTCGACAAAGCCGATATCGAGGGGATCATCGCGCCGTTTCCATCCGGTGATGAAATCTGACCCGCGCAGGCCTGCTGCGGCCAAGGCACCAGGAATGGATTTCACCTGTTCAAAAAAGGCCTGCGCGCGGTCAAGGGCGGTTTCAGTCAGCCCCTCGATATTGGGGCGCGGCAGGTTGCCAGCCAGCCATTCGGCGATCTTTTCATATTCAGGGTCATAGACGGGGGTATACAGGATGCGGTGAATTGTCGTGGCCGGCACACCACGGCTGCGCAAGACGGATGCGGCCTTGTTGGTGGGCGCCAGCACTGCAAGGCTGCGGCGGTCTGCGCGCCTGCGGCTTTCGTAATCGCCCGACACGATGTCAACGCCCGCAGCCATCAAGGCGGTTGTCAGATTGGCCAGAAGCATGGTTTTCCCGGACCCTGCCTTGCCGGTGATTGCCATAACGGTATTTTCGCTGTCAGGCGCAGGCAGGCAGGTGGCATTGACCAGATCGACACCAGCCTGTTGCAGTGCCTTGGCGATCTGATCCCAGGCTTCAGCCTGATCGTCGGAGAATTGAAGTGCGGGAACGGACATGATGCCTGTCTACAGCATGCCCGGCCAGAAATGGGAACCACTTTCACAAGGGCGGGTGAAAAAAATACCACAGCGCCCCGTGTGACGCGCGGATTATTCGGAATGTCGCGGTGCATTCGGGCATGTCGGGGGGGGCGCTTCCCCCTCAACTGAGGCGATTTCGGTCAGGGCAAGAAGTTTTGCTGTCTGCAATGCCTCGGCCAGTTCTGGCAGGTTGTTTTGTTGCGCATAGTGTTTCATCGCATCCAACTGCGCGACCAGCCAGTCATGGCGCATCCTGAACCCCTTAGTTATGCCGCAGGGGCAGCCCCCTGATCCGGTCTTTGGGGCAGGATAAGGGGGGCAAGCTTACGAAAGCGTTGACACGGCCCATCAAAAACGCCGCCCCCGAAAGGGCGGCGATATGTCGCCAGAGGCATGGAATCTGACGTCAGGTTTTAGGTCCGGCGGCCAGCGCATCCTCGAATGTGCGCAGGCCGGTGCGCGGGGCCTGAACCAGAACTGCCATATTCCCCGGCTTATGTTCGTTGCGATACATTTTCGTATGCGCCTGCGGAATTTCCGCCCAAGGGAACACTTCGGACATGCACGGATCAAGGCGGCGTTCAATCATCAGCTGGTTGGCCGCCGATGCCTGTTTCAGATGGGCGAAATGCGACCCCTGCAGGCGCTTTTGGTGCATCCACATATAGCGCACGTCGAAGGTGCAGTTAAACCCGCTGGTGCCGGCGCAAATGACAACCATGCCGCCCTTTTTGACCACAAGCGTTGATACTGGAAAGGTCGCCTCGCCGGGGTGTTCAAACACCATGTCGACATTCACGCCTTTGCCGGTAATGTCCCAGATGGCCTTGCCGAATTTGCGCGCTTCCTTCAGCCAATCGTTATACTCGGGCGTGTTGACAGTGGGCAATTGCCCCCAACAGTTGAAATCCTTGCGGTTGATCACGCCCTTTGCGCCCTGATCCAGAACGAACTGGCGCTTGCTTTCATCGGAGATGACGCCAATGGCATTCGCGCCCGCCGTGTTGGCCAACTGGATGGCATAAGACCCAAGGCCCCCCGATGCCCCCCAGACCAGCACATTCTGGCCAGGCTTCAGGTCATGGGGTTCATGGCCAAACAGCATGCGATAGGCGGTTGCCAGCGTCAGCGTGTAGCAAGCCGATTCTTCCCATGTCAGGTGTTTGGGGCGTGGCATAAGCTGCTGGGCCTGAACATTGGTGAATTGCGCGAAGGACCCGTCCGGCGTTTCATATCCCCAGATACGCTGCGTGGGGCTGAACATGGGGTCGCCGCCGTTGCAATGCTCGTCATCGCCATCGTCCTGATTGCAGTGAATCACCACCTCATCGCCGACTTTCCAGCGTTTGACTGCGGACCCCACTGCCCACACAATGCCCGATGCATCCGACCCGGCAATGTGAAACGGGGCCTTGTGCACATCAAAGGGGGAAATGGGCTGGCCCAGACCGGCCCAGATGCCATTGTAATTCACGCCCGCAGCCATGACCAGAACCAGCACTTCGTGGCTGTCCAGAACAGGAATATCAACAATTTCAATCTGCATCGCGGTTTCCGGGTCACCGTGGCGGTCGCGCCGGATGGTCCACGCATACATTTGCTTGGGAACATAGCCCAGGGGGGGCATTTCCCCGATTTCATACAGGTCTTTTTCCGGGGCGTCGTAATGCGCGATTCCGATGTTCTGATCCAGAGCCATATGTGCCTCCTTGTGAAAAATAACGCGGGCAGCCGCAGGTAATGCCGCGCCGCAGAATTTATGCGGCACTTGCAGCATGCATAGAATCTGCTGCGCAACAATGCAACCCTAATGTGGTGTATTTTGTAATTTTATGACTTTCGCCTTTTGCGGCGCTCAGGCAGGTCAAGCTGTGTACTGCCATGCGGCGCAATTCCTACGGGCGCATCAAGGCGTTGCAAAACAGATGCTGCGTAATAGCCAAGCAGGTCCGCATCAGCGGGGGTCAGTGTAACCATTTCCCCGTCAGTGCGGATGACACCGCGCATGGCCAGAACCGACAAGCCAGCATCCATGGCGTGTGCAAGCTGGCCGTCAGGCAGGTGCATCCAGGCGTCTTGATGCGACAGCGTGTCGATGATCCCCTGACAGGTTTGTGCAAGCGTGGCTTTGCTGCATCCCCCCCTGTTTTGCACCAGCGCCGCAGCAACCAAGGGCACCGGCAGGACAGGCACGGCTGCGCGGATCCGCTGCATCAGGGCTTGGGACAGGGTTCGGGTGCTGGGGTCCGGGCTTTGGGTCAGAAACTCACGCAGCGACAGGGGTTCACCGTAACACACCGCCGCGTAGCCAAAGGGTTTGAACTGCCCGCGCGCCTTTTGCCACAGAACCCGCAGAACAGACCCCAAAACCACCTTCACCCGCACTGGAAAGCGGCGAATGCCCTGCATGCCCGCCGTGATCAATACGCGGTCTTCCAGCACCCTGTCATAATTCAGCGCCACCGGCACAAACACCACATCGGCAGAATCGTGAATGTCGAACCCGCGCACAATGTAATGCAACAACCCCTTCTGGGCCTTTCCGACACTGCCATTCAAACTTAGCCCACCTTCTGGGAAAATGGCTTGTGTGGTGCCTTGCTGGATCGACATCTGCACATAGCGCGCAAGGATCGCACGATACAGCGGGTTTGAATACCGCCTGCGAATAAAATACGCCCCCATGGCCCGGATCAGCGCCTTCAGCGGCCAAACGCGCGCCCATTCCCCCACAGCATAGCTTAGCGCAGAATGGCTGGAGGCCAGCCAGGTAATCAGCACATAATCCATATTGGAGCGGTGGTTCATCACAAAAACCACGGCGGCCTTGCGGTCAATCTGTTCCAGCGCCTTCGCCTCTCCGCCGCCCAAACGCACGTTATATAGTCCCTGACTCAGGCGTTGGGCCAACTTGATGGCAAAGCCGAAATAGGTTGCGGTCGAAAACCCCGGCACAATTTCGCGTGCATAGGACCGCGCGCGTTCAAAGGCCACATTCGGCGGAACGCCCATCTTTTGCGCATAGTCGCGCACAGCTTCCATAACCTTGGGGTCATAAATCAGGCGGGTGACCTGATCTTGCCTGCGCATAATGCGAAACGGTTCAATAGGGCGGGCAAGGCGGGTGTTCAGCTTGGCCACTGCGCGTTCCATGCGCCTGCGGAAAAACCAGCGCACGGACGGAAACAGAAAATGCGACGCGAAAGTGACCGCGGCGAAGGCAAGAATAAGAATCAACGCCCAGAATGGCAGTTCAACCGTTTGGAACATGAAGATAATCTGTCAGGAAAGCGGTCTGCGGTAAATGCTGTTCACACAGCAAAAGGCCCCGGAAACAGTCCGGGGCCATGGCATGCGGCATTCTGTCCGAAGGGCAGATGGACTGGCGTATCAGCCGACCAGTTCAAGACCGGAAAAGAAATACGCGATTTCAACCGCGGCTGTTTCCGGCGCATCCGATCCGTGGACCGAGTTTTCGCCAACCGATTGCGCGAATTCGGCGCGGATGGTGCCGGGTGCTGCATCGGCGGGGTTGGTGGCCCCCATGACTTCGCGGTTCTTGGCAATGGCGCCTTCGCCTTCCAGAACCTGAACAACGACAGGGGCCGATGCCATGAAGTCGCACAATTCTTCATAGAAGGGGCGTTCGGCATGCACTTCGTAGAATTTGCCTGCCTGCGCCTTGGTCATGTGGATGCGTTTTTGCGCAACGATGCGCAGACCGGCTTCTTCGAACTTGGCATTGATCTTGCCGGTCAGGTTGCGGGTGGTTGCATCGGGTTTGATGATGGAAAACGTGCGTTCCAGGGCCATGTGTAGTCTCCGTTTCAGAAAATCGTCAGAACGGCGGGTGCCGTCCGGTTCCGGCGCGCCATAGCATGCCCGAATGACAAGGAAAAGGCTTAAGCGATTATCTGCCCCCACAGGTCATATTCGCTGGCTTCATCCACCTGAACAGTCACAATATCGCCGACCGACAGCGTGGCGGTTCCCTCATCGATGAACAGGTTTCCGTCAATTTCGGGCGCGTCCGCTTTGGTGCGGCATGTGGCGATACCGTCACTGTCTATATCGTCGACGATAACATCCAGCCGCTGGCCCACCTTGACGGCCAGCTTTGCGGCTGAAATGGCCTGCGCTTTTTCCATGAAGCGGTCCCAGCGGTCGGCCTTCACATCGTCGGGGACATGGTCGGGCAGGTCATTTGACCGCGCGCCTTTGACGTTTTCATATTGAAAACACCCAACACGGTCCAGTTGCGCCTCATCCAGCCAGTCCAGCAAGGTCTGGAATTCTTCCTCTGTCTCGCCGGGATAGCCCACGATGAAGGTTGATCGCAGGGTAATATCAGGGCAAATCCCGCGCCATTCGGCAATGCGGTCCAGCGTGCGTTCGGCATGGGCGGGCCGCGCCATACGTTTGAGTGTGTCGGGGTGCGCATGCTGGAACGGAATATCCAGATAAGGCAGCACCAGCCCGTCGGCCATAAGCGGGATAATTTCGCGCACATGCGGGTAGGGATAGACATAATGCAGCCGCACCCATGCCCCCAGCGACCCCAGATCGCGTGCAAGGTCGGTAATATGGGCGCGGTGGCCGCGGTCACTGGCGTGTTTTATGTCCACCCCGTACGCGGATGTATCTTGTGAAATGACCAGCAATTCGCGCACGCCTGCGGTGACCAGCTTTTCAGCTTCGCGCAAAATGGCATGGGCGGGGCGGCTGACCAGACGGCCGCGCATATCGGGAATGATGCAGAATTTGCACTTGTGATTGCAGCCTTCGGATATTTTCAGATAGCTGTAATGGCGCGGTGTCAGGCTGACGCCCGATGCGGGCAGCAGGTCGATAAACGGGTCCGGCGCTGGCGGCACAGCGCGGTGCACCGCGTCCAGCACCTGTTCATATTGGTGCGGGCCGGTTACGGCCATAACGCGCGGGTGCGTGCCGGTTATATATTCGGGTTCTGCCCCCAGACAGCCCGTCACAATGACGCGGCCATTTTCCGACAGCGCCTCGCCAATGGCATCAAGGCTTTCGGCGCGCGCCGAATCCAGAAACCCGCATGTATTGACGATGACAGCATCCGCGCCCGCATAATCGGGGCTGATGGCATAGCCTTCGGCGCGAAGGCGCGTCAAAATGCGCTCACTGTCCACCAGCGCCTTGGGACACCCAAGGCTGACCATGCCAATCGTGGGTTGGCCCGCGCGCGCAGGGGCATGCTGTGCCAGCCGCGCATGCGGGGCAAGGTCAGGGCGCAGGTCGGGCGGGTTCAGGTTTGTGCGATCACTCATGGCGCGGCATATAGCCTGTGCCGCGCCATGCGGAAAGCCCTTATATGACAGCGCGCATGCAGTCCCTTCGGCGGGTTTTTTCCGATGCGCAGGCGGGCAGGGTGCATGTTGGGAAAAACTGCCCTAGCATTTGCAACAACAGTAATTCCCGAAAGGCCCGAATATGCGTCTTGTTGCCCCCCTGCTTGGACTTGTGCTGCTGGCTGCGTGCCAGACCGAAACGCCCGACCCCGCCCCCGATATGTCAGCCAGCTGCGGCGCGGCTGATCTGCAACCCTTGCAAGGCCAGCCGCTGGCGCAGTTTCAAGGCCACCCGACTGCGCAAGCGACCCGAATCATTGCGCCGGGCATGGCTGTGACTATGGATTACCGGCCTGACCGTCTGAATGTCGAACATGACGCGGATATGGTCATCACGCGTATTTTTTGCGGGTAAACGGTGCGGCCACCCGCCTGATACGCAACTTTCCCGCCCGTGGCCCGCAGGGGCGGGATTTCACCCTGCCAATCCGTGAAATATGGTTTATGGTCCGCCCGAAACGAACAGCAAGGCAGGAATGATGCAAAAAGAACAGCTTGGGCGCAGCGGCCTGAATGTTTCGGTCTATTGTCTGGGCACAATGACCTTCGGGAACGAAACCGACGAGGGCGACGCCCATCGCCAGCTTGATATGGCATGGGAGCGTGGCATGAATTTTCTGGATGCGGCAGAAATGTATCCTGTCAATCCGGTGACCTTTGAAACCGCCGGACTGACCGAAGAAATCGTCGGGCGCTGGCTGGCCAGCCGCCGCCCCGCCGATGCGGTGATCGCCACTAAAATCACCGGCGCGGGGTCGGCTGCGGTGCCCGATGGCGCAGCCATCAGCGGCGCGCGCCTGCGCGCGGTGGTCGAGGCATCGTTGCGCCGCCTGCAGTCGGACTGCATCGACATATTCCAGCTGCACTGGCCAAATCGCGGGTCCTATCACTTTCGCAAAACCTGGGGGTTTGATCCGTCCCACCAGAACCGCGCGGAAACGGTTGCCCATATGACCGAAATTCTGCACATGGCGCAGCGTTTGATTGACGAAGGCAAGATCAGGCATTTTGCCCTGTCAAATGAAACCGCATGGGGCACGACAACATGGGTGCGTCTGGCCGAAGAAGCGGGCCTGCCGCGTGTGGCCACAGTGCAGAACGAATATTCCATGCTGTGCCGGTTGTTCGATCTTGATATGGCCGAAATGTCGGTGAATGAAGACATCCCGCTTCTGGCCTATTCGGCACTGGGCGCGGGGTTGTTGACGGGCAAATACGCGGGCAACGTGACCCCCGAAAACACACGCCGCGAACGCGCCCCGGACCTTGGCGGGCGCATCACGCCCCGCGTCTTCGAGGCGGTTTCCGGCTATCTGGCCATTGCCAATGAAACAGGGCTTGATCCAGTGCATATGGCCTATCAATGGACGCGCACGCGCCCGTTTCAGTGCATTCCCATTGTCGGCGCACGCAACGCCGCACAACTGGAGCATTTGCTGAACGGTGTTGATGTGACCTTGGACCCGCAGGTTTGCGCGGCCATCGACAAGGTATACAAGGCGTTCCCAATGCCGTTTTGATATGCGGCGCGGGTGTCATGCCTGTGTCATGCGCACCCGCCATAGCGGCAGCGAATTTCTTACCAAAGGGCGGCGCGGACCATGAAACTGGCAGGTGTATCTGCGGTGTTGTTTGACAAAGACGGCACCTTGTTCGACTTCAGCGCCAGCTGGTCAGACTACACAACCGGTATTCTGAATGATCTGTCCCAAGGTGACGAAAGCCGCGCCCATGCCATGGCCGCGTCATTGCAGTTTGATCACCAGGCGCGGCAGTTCATGCCCGGATCGCCAGTGATTGCGGGCACAGTTGACGTGGCCGCCTGCCTGCTGGCGCCGCATCTTCCACATATGGGCCATGGGGCCATTGTGGCCTATCTGAACGAAACATCGGCAGATATCGCTATGGTGCCCCCGGTTGCATTGTTGCCGCTGCTGCACACCTTGTTGCAAGGCGGGCTTGCGCTGGGGGTGGCCACCAATGACGGCGAACGCCCGGCGCGCGCGCATCTGGCGCGGGCGGGTGTGTTGCATCTGTTCGGTCATGTGCTGGGCTATGACAGCGGCTTCACCCCCAAACCGGACCCCGCCATGCTGCGCGGCTATGCCGACTTGGCGGGGGTTGCCCCCGAATCCGTGGTGATGGTGGGCGACAGCACCCATGATCTGGTTGCAGGCCGCGCGGCGGGCATGGCGACCATAGGTGTTCTGACCGGGGTTGCGCGCGAAGATGACCTTGCGCCTTTTGCCGACATCATCATGCCCCATATCGGGCATCTGCCGGATGTGCTCGACCTGGGCTAGGGGTTCAGCGCGCGCGCCCCTTACCCCGCAGTATCCAGCCAGATGGTCACCGGCCCGTCATTAACCAGATGAACCGCCATATCCGCCCCGAAGGCGCCGGTTTCAACCGCCACACCCAGTTTGCGCAAGGCGGCGGCAAAATGCAGATACAGCCTTTCCCCGTCTTCGGGCCGCGCCGCAGATGAAAATCCGGGGCGGTTGCCACTGGCCGTATCTGCGGCCAGTGTGAACTGGCTGACGACCAGCGCATCCCCGCCCGTATCTTTCAGCGCAAGGTTCATTTTGCCCGCCCCATCGCGGAATATGCGCAGCTTGTGTATCTTGGCGGCCAGCATCTCGGCCTGCGCGGGGGTGTCGCCCTGCATCGCACAGACCAGCACCAACAGCCCCGCCCCGCATTGGCCAATTGTCTGGCCATCCACGTCAACCCGCGCCTGGGCAACCCGCTGAACAAGCGCGCGCATCAGATTTCATGCGCCCAAGGCGGGTTGGCCCCCGCGCGCGACACTGTAACGGCGGCAGCTTTTGCGCCCAGCGTCAGCGCCGCCGTCAGCTGCGCCGCGTCCACTGATGCAAGACCCGCCTTCGTCAACGCGCCCCCCTGCCGCAACGCGGCCAGAAAACCCGCATTGAACGTATCGCCCGCGCCCACAGTGTCGACCACCTCAACCCGCTGCGCGGGGGCCTGTGCAACAGCGCCCCGCATGACGGCGCGGGCCCCCTTCGCCCCTTCGGTAATTACCACGACCTTTGGCCCGCGCGCGCACAGCGCCCGCGCCAGGGCCTCAACAGCGCCATCCCCCATCAACCAATGCAGGTCCTCATCTGACAGTTTGACAATATCGGCCCGCGCAAACATCCGGTCCAGCCGCGCGCGATAAGCGCTTTCATCGCGGATGAAACCGGGGCGGATATTGGGGTCCAGCATCACCACCCGGTCCCCGGCGCGCGCGCAAAGCGCTTCATAACTTGCCCCGCAAGGGTCCCCGACAAGCGAGATGCCGCCGAAAAACAGGGCCTCAACCCGGTCCGTCAGCTCCGGCAGTTCCGCGATTGTCATTTCGCGTAGCGCAGTGCCCCGGTCGTAGAACGCGTAGCGCGCCTGCCCATCGGTCAAGGTGACAAAGGCCAGTGTGCAGGGCCGGTCCACAGCCGGGGACAGGCTGTGATCCACACCTGACGCATCCAGCGCCGCGCGCAACTGCGCCCCGAACAGATCATCCGATAACGGGCAAAAGAACCCCGATGCCGCCCCCAGCCGCCCCAGCGCGATGGCCGTGTTGAACACTGCGCCGCCCGCATAGGGCGCAAATGCTGCTTCATGACCGGCCGTCTGGCGCGGCAACATGTCAATCAGCGCTTCACCGCAACACAGGATCATGATCTTTCCCCCAACTTCAAAATCCGCCCATCTCCGCGATGTAAAAGGCCAGCGCCAGAATGACCAGCCCTGCAAGCACCGCGCCCGCAATCTTGGGCCAGGACCATGGCCGCTCCCCCTGAACGCGCCCGGTCTGGCCATTCACGATAAACCGGTAGCTTTTGCCCCGATACCGATAGGCCGCCATCCAGATGGGCAACAACAAATGCTTGAAGCGTTCATCGTCATACTCGGTGCTGACCGAGGAAACGCGCTGTTCATCCCCCCCGATATCGCGGCGAATATCAGCCTCGATTTGCTCTGCCATCCGCTGTTTGGCAATGTCAAACCCCTCAGGCAACTCCACGCTATACGCCTCGGCGCGAAATCCCGACAGGTAATCGGCGCTATACAGCTGAAGATCCGCCAGCGTCCAGGGTTCCAGCTTGCGGATATTTGCGCGCGGCAGCGCATTGGACGCCATAACCAGCACATCCAGAAACTGGCGCGACACCTTGCCCGATGCCGCGCTCCAGCGTGTGCGCCGCTCGCGGCGCGTCTTGCCGTCTGACCCTTTTACTGTGACATAATAATATGTGCCGCGCTGGCCGGTATACTGGCTGTCGGTTGCAACATCGAATGCCCAATAGGGCACATATAACCCGTTCAAATGCCCCGTGCTGCGCGCATATTTTGACAGCGCGGACGGCGCGAACCACAACCCGCGCAACCAGTCTTTCATCTTGTGTTTCGCCTGCGCTTCACTCAGCTTGAAGGGCACAATCGCCTGTGGCTTGATATGACGGTTTATACCGGTATCGGTCACCACCGGACTGGCGCAGAACGGGCAATCTGCGGAATGCACATTCGCCTCAAACTGGACATCCGCCCCGCATGTGTCGCAATGCACGACGCGCGTTTCCTCCAACTCCGAAGGGGGCAGGGTATCGGCCACAGCTTCATGATAATCCAGCGACTGCAGCGCCGTCAGGCGCGTGTCATCATCAATTTGCGGGATCGGCTGTTCATGCCCGCAATAGGCGCAGTTCAACCGCGCCTGACCCGGGACGAATCGCAGCGAAGCGCCACATTGCGCACAGGGAAAACGGTGTTCGGTCTGGGATATGGGCATGTTTTCTTTCCACCACCGGGCGCGTTCTTCCGCACCCCCGCATCTTCATCTTGCCAAAAATACTCAAATACACCGCAGCCCTGCAGCGCGCCCTGTCGGATCAGGCCGTGGGGGGGGGCGGTGGCGGGGGTGCGCCAAACAGGCTGGCAAGCGCGGGCACATCACCTGCCTTTGCCCACCCGGCCTGACCTTCGGTCCACACCAGCGTGTCGCGCGTGATCTGCCCTGCCAGTTGTGACTGGGCGAATGGACCGCGGGTCTGGCCGTTTTCGGCGATGTGCCACAACGGTTCTGATGCCGGTGGGGGGGGCGGCGGCGGTGTCGGTGTCGGGGCAACCGGCTGGCCGGACATCGCTTGCCCCATGGCCTGCGCCATCCCCATGCCCATGCCCATACCCAGGCCCGCCCCAAGCCCCGCGCCCATGCCCCCGTCACTGCCACCAGCCGCGTTTTGCATGGCTTGCGCTGCCGAGAACTGGGTGAATTTGTTCAGATCGCCCACAATGCCCATGCTTGTGCGCTGATCCAGCACCTTTTCCACTTCCGGCGGCAACGAGATATTCTCAATATACAATTCGGGCATTTCCAGCCCGTATTCCGCCAGTGTGGGGGCGATGGCCGTGCCCACCATATCGGACAGGTCCTTGGTATTGGCGGCCATGTCCAGCGCGGGAATGCCGCTTGCGGCCAGAACACGGCTGACCTTTTGCACGACAATATTGCGGATCTGGCCGGAGATCTTCTCTTGCGTGAAATCACCGTCAGTTCCCACGATTTCGCGCAGGAACGGCACCGGATCGGCCACGCGAATGGCATAGGACCCGAAGGCGCGCAGCCGCAACGGCCCGAATTCGGGGTCGCGCAGCATGACAGGGTTTTGCGTGCCCCATTTCAGACCGGCAAACCGGCGTGTGTTGATGAAATAGATTTCGGACTTGAAGGGTGAATTGAACCCGTGGTCCCAATGCTGCAATGCGGTCATCAGCGGCATATTGTTGGTTTCCAACATATACATGCCCGGATCGAACACATCTGCCAACTGGCCTTCGTGAACAAACACGGCCAATTGCCCTTCGCGCACGGTCAGCTTGGCCCCATACATGATGGAATTGCCGTAGCGTTCAAAACGATAGACCATCGTATTTCGGGTGTCATCGGTCCATTCGATAACGTCGATAAACTGACCTTTAAGGAAACTGAACACCATGGTGGTCCCTCTGGTTTAGGAAAACGGGTATGAAGGCAGGTTGTCTAACTCTCGCCGCCCATCACCTCCTGGGCGATCTGACGGATAATCGGGCGGGCCTCGCGTTCGCGCATGCCGGGACGCAGGCGCGGGTCATACAGGATGCGCAGCAGGTATTCATCCATCCCGGTCAGGACGGCGAATTCGGCGGCGTCATTGAACAAGGACGGGCGCGCACGCGGGCTGTCATTTGGCAGACCCATCCCTTGGGCGAGTTCTTCATGATAACATGCCATGCGCGACAAATCCGGCAGTTCCGCGCGGATGATGGCAACTGCGTCGGTATAAATATCGGTGCCACTGCGCGAAAACGCCAGCACCAGACAAGATACGCCCAGCGGCAGATCGGTGACAATGCTTTCAGTCACTTCGTCTATGCCGGGCACGATGTCGCGCAAGCGGGGTCCAATGGCGCGCCGCTCTGCCTCGTCCAGAACCAGAACGTGGAAATTCCCGTTCGTGGCAGTGACGCGCACGGGGTGGTCTGTCAGCCCCGCCAAACGGGCCGCAAACCCGTTGACAAGGCGCGTGTCCGCGCGGCGCATGACGGCAGGAACCGAGTCCCCGAATTCCAGCCGAAGGGTGACAGGCCGCTGCCAGCGCCGCAACGGGGACGGGGTTTCGCGTTCGCGCAACCGATTATTCATGAAGGTGTATTCATCATGCAAGGCAACGCGCACAAACACCTCCTCCAGATCGCGGGCCGCGAAGGGCAGATCGGCAGGCCGCGGGTCAGTGCGCAGCAAGCCGTCGGCCAGACGCTGGTCTTCGATACGCTGGAAATGGGCCGCAATGGCCCCGGAGCGGGGCGCGCGGGTTTCAATTTCCGTGGCGGGGGCGGCGGGTTCGGGGGCCGGGGCGCTGGGGGTCGTGGGTGCAACCGGCGGGGATTGCGTGGTGGTAAAGGGCACACAAGCCCCCAGCGCGACACTTAGCGCGACAGCACAGGCAGGGCCGCGCCTTATGCGACCCCAGCGCGCTGGGAATGTGTCGCGCCCCGCCTGCATTGTCCTATCCCTTGTCTGTCTGCGGTCCAGCGCCATCGCGCGCACGCGCAGATGACAGGGAATTGCGCAAATCAGCTTCCATGCGCGTCAGGTCCTCTTCGGCGGCAGCGCGTTTGGCACGGCCTGCATCGGCTATTTGCAAGCTGTCCTCAATGGTGGCAATCAGCGTTTCATTGGCCTTCTTGACGGCTTCAATATCGAACACGCCGCGCTCGATCTCCTCTCGGACTTCGCGGTTGGCCTCGCGCAGGTTTTCGGCATTCGCGGTCAACAGGTCATTGGTCAGGTCATTGGCCGCGCGCACTGCCTGCGCCGCCTCTCGGGACCGCTGGATGGTCAGCGCTTGCGCAAGCTGCGTTTCCCAAAGCGGTACAGTGTTGACCAGTGTGGAATTGATCTTGGTGACAAGGCTTTTGTCATTTTCCTGCACCAACCGGATAGAGGGCAGGGACTGCATGGTCACCTGACGGGTCAGTTTCAGGTCATGGACCCGGCGTTCCAGATCGTCACGCGCCGCGCGTATGTCGCGCAATTCCTGCGCAATAAGCACCTTTTCGTTTTCTTCGGCAGCGGCAAGCTGGGCTTCCTTCGCCGGAATGTCAGTTATGTCCAGCTCCTTCAGCTTCGCTTCGCCTGCCGCAATGTAAATCGCCAGTTCATGATAGAACTCCAGCGTTTTTTCATACAGTTTGTCCAGCGCCTTGATATCTTTCAGCAGCGTGGTTTCATGGGTCAGCAGGTTGCCCGTGATGCGGTCGATCTGGGACTGAACTGTGTTATAGCGTTCCTGAAACTTGATGATGGGCGCGGCCTTGCCGGTCAGGCGTTCCCACCAGCTGCGCTTGCGGCGGGTGTCCAACTCACTGATGGAAAACCCGCGCAACGTGGCCACCATGTCGCGCAATCCATCGCCCGCAGGCCCAAGGTCCTTGTTCTTGACATCGGCAAGCATGGCTTGGCTGATCTGTTGCAAATCCATCTGCGCGCGTGACCCGAAGCCGATAATGGTGCCGGTCGACCCCATGTCGATTTCGTCCATACGCGCGCGAATGGCATCAGCATCAGATGCGGGCGCGTGATCCAGCGTGACCATATCTGCCGATGGCTCGGCCAAGGGCATTGTCACGACAGCATTGATTTCTTCGCTAAGCCCTGCAGCCTGCAGGCGGATGGTGTCTGACATTGCAATGCCCCTCTCATACTTTCGATAATGAAAACAATTACGCTACAGTGGTTCCTGCGCGCGCAGCCCTTCACGTTCCAGCCGTTCGCGCAAAACTTCGATTTCAATTTCCAGATCCGTGCGATCATCTTCCAGCAACACCTCGCGGCGCAATGCGAAGCGGGTTTCAAGATCATCCAGAAGCGCCTGATAGTCAACGCGCGCCTGCTCGTCGCGGTTGCGTGCGTAAAGATCGGCAAACTTCACCGTCGCATCCCGCGCCCCCACCAGATAAACGCCCAAATAGCGCCGCGCAGCGCCCAGCCGTCTGGGGTCATTTTCCACTGCGTGAAACAACTGGCGCAGCGTGCCTGCAAAACTGTCAACACGGCGGGCAAGTGCGCGGTCCCCACTGCGCTTTATGGCGTCTTGCATGGCGGCCAGATGCATCTCTGCCTCCTCGACGGCGCGCGCGGCGCGGTCGGTCTGGAACGTGTCCACCCCGTCCATGCCCTTGTCGGTCAGTGGGTCCGCACCAAATGCACCAAAATGCAGCGCCCCACCTGCCACCGCGAAGATGGAGGCGGCCATAACCCCGTCCGCCACCCCGGCCAGCGCCAACCCGGCCCCCATCAGGACCGACGCGAACATCTTGCGCGGAATAGCAGGACGGCGCGCGACCTTGCGCGCCTCATAGGCGGCCTGCGCCACAACCCCCTCGCGTGTCAGCCATGCCGCCAACATCAGCACACCAAACGCCCCAAGGTTCAGCGCCAGCCCCACAGGGTCCTTGAAAAAGGCACCAATCGCAAAGGCGAAGGGCAGCATAAACAACAAATTGACGCGCGCCCCCACCGGATGGGGACGTGCCGGCACGGATGCAGGGCTGGTGCGGTTCCCGTCAGGGCTGAAACGCCCGCCGAAACGCTGGCTCATGACTAGCCCCCTGTAATGGCAACATAAAAGGTCAGGGCCACAAGCAGCGCGAAGGACGTTTTCTGCAATCCCGTGGACATGTTAACCCCGATACATAAACCGAATATGTGGTAGATATAAAAGCGGAACGACCAGATTAAAAGGCCAGATTAAAAGCATCGAACGCCCAATCGCCGGGCGGCGCACAGGTCAGCTGCTACCGCGTGGGGCGCTTGGGGGGGCGCGCGGGTTTGGTCGCATTGCCCGTAGCGGGGCGCGCAGGGCCACCCGGACGTGGCGGGCGCGCGGGTTTGCTGTCCGGGCGGGCAGGGCGTTTGGCCTTTGGGCCTGTGCCCCTATTCTGGCGGGCCGGGGCCTCCGGGCTGCCCGGCGGCACCACTTCGCCCAATTGCTCGCGCAGCACCCGCGATTTCACTTCGCTGACCGCGCCCTTGGCCAGTTGTCCCAACTGAAAAGGGCCATAGCTGACGCGGATCAAACGGTTCACACTTAACCCCACATGCGCCATCGCCCGGCGTATTTCGCGGTTCTTGCCCTCGCGTATGCCAATGGTCAGCCAGGCATTCGCCCCTTGCTGGCGGTCAATGCTGACGATCATGGGCTGAAACCGCTCGCCCTCAATCACAATACCATCACGCAGCGGGGCCAGCATGTCGTCACTCGGGGTGCCGTTGACGCGCACGCGGTATTTGCGCAGCCAGCCTGTGCTGGGCAGTTCCAGCCGGCGCTTCAGATCGCCATCATTGGTCAGCAACAACAACCCTTCGGAATTCAGGTCCAGCCGCCCCACTGACATGACGCGCGGCATATCTTCGGGCAGGGCGTCAAACACTGTCGGGCGGCCCTGCTCATCGCGTGTGGTGCTCACCAGCCCCAGCGGTTTGTGATACATCCACAACCGCGCAGGTTCCGCAGCCGCCAGCGGCTTGCCGTCCACACTGATACGGTCGCGCGCCGTGACATTCAGCGCGGGGCTGTCAATGCGCTTGCCATTCACACTGACCCGCCCGGAGATGATCATCACCTCGGCCTCGCGGCGCGACGCCACACCCGCGCGCGCCAGAACCTTGGCAATTCGTGATCCGTCCTCGGACATGGGCCCCTCCTTGGGTTTCATCTTGCTAAAAATACTCAGGGCTGAACTGGCCAAAACCCAAAAGGGGCGCGCGACCCTATACCCCTCAGGGGGTCCAACGCAGGAAATTGGCAATCATCCGCAAGCCTGTGGCCTGCGATTTTTCAGGGTGGAACTGGGTGCCCACGATGTTGTCGCGCGCGACAATCGCCGTCACCGGGCCGTCATACTCCACATGCGCCAGCAAATGGGCGGGGTCTGCCACCTGAAACTGGTAGCTGTGCACGAAATAGGCATGATCGCCGCTGCGCACCCCATCCAGCACCGGATGGGCGCGGTCAATCACCAGATCATTCCAGCCCATATGTGGCACTTTCAGCGCGGGGTCACCGGGCGCAATGCGCACCACCTCGCCCCCGATCCAGTCCAGACCGGCCACATCTTCATATTCGCGCCCCATGCTGGCCAACATCTGCATGCCCACGCAAATGCCCATAAACGGCACCGCGCGGCGCAAAACCGCGTCTTCCAATGCCTCTGTCAGGCCATCCACAGCCCCAAGGGCGCGGCGGCAGGCAGGGAATGCCCCATCGCCGGGCAGCACAATTCGCGTAGCCCGCGCCACATCTTCGGCGCGCGCACTGACCAGCACCTCGCCCGCGTCGGTTTCAAGCGCCATGCGCTGAAATGCTTTTTGCGCGGAATGCAGATTGCCGCTTTCGTAATCAACCAGAACTGTCAGCATATGCGCCTATAATGCCCCCTTGGTTGACGGGATCGCATCCCCCTTGCGCGGGTCTGTTTCCACGGCCATGCGCAGCGCGCGCGCCACGGCCTTGAACGTGGCTTCCGCAATGTGGTGGCTGTTGAAGCCGTGGATCTGGTCGATATGCAGCGTGATCCCGCCATGTGTGGCCAGCGCCTGAAAGAACTCGCGCACCAGTTCGGTGTCGAATGCGCCTATTTTCGCAGTCGGAAAGGTGACATTCCACACCAGAAAGGGCCGCGCCGACAGGTCCAGTGCGCAGCGGATCTGCGCATCATCCATGGGCAGATGGCATTCACCATAGCGCCTTATGCCGCGCTTGTCGCCCAGGGCCTGCGCAATGGCCTGACCCAGCGCGATGCCGCAATCTTCGACGGTGTGGTGGTCGTCAATATGCAGATCGCCCGATGCCTTCAGCGCGATGTCAATCAGCGAATGGCGCGCAAGCTGGTCCAGCATGTGATCGAAGAAGCCCACGCCGGTCTCAATATCATACGCGCCGCTTCCGTCCAGATTGACGCTGGCCGAAATATCGGTTTCGGCGGTCTTGCGGGTGATCAACGCCTTGCGCATGGGCACTCCTTCATTGTGTCTGTCTGGCATGCGTGGGTGGTATAGGCGCTTGCGCGGGGCGGGGGAAGGGGGCAATCTGGCGCCAACAGCTGAAAAGGGGCACAGATGGCACTTCATATCGGGGCAAAGCCCGGGGAAATTGCGCAAACAGTCCTGATGCCGGGCGATCCGTTGCGCGCCAAATGGGCGGCCGAGCGGTTCCTGAGGGATGCGCGATGCGTCACTCAGGTGCGCGGCATGCTGGGCTATACCGGCACATGGCAGGGCCACCGCGTCAGCATTCATGGCTCTGGCATGGGGATGGCGTCAATGTCGATTTACGCCCATGAACTGATCCGCGATTTTGGCGCGCGCACTGTAATTCGCGTAGGGTCCACCGGTGCGATGCAAGATCATGTGAATTTGCGCGATATTGTGCTGGCGCAGGCCTGCACGACCATTTCCTCCCCCTCGCACCCGCTGTTCAGGGAGGTGCAGTTTGCCCCCTGCGCGGATTTTGGCCTGTTGCGCGCTGCCCATGATGCGGCTTGCGCCCAAGGGGTGCCGGTGCATGTGGGCAATGTCTACAGTTCCGATGTGTTCTATGATGAACGCCCCGACCTGAATGCTGTCATGACACGCCACGGGGTTCTGGCGGTCGAAATGGAAGCGGCGGAATTATACAGTGTTGCCGCGCGGTTTGGCGCACGCGCGCTGGCTGTCATGACCGTGTCTGACCATCTGCTGCGCGATGAACACCTGTCATCCATGGACCGCGAACAGGGTTTGGGCCAGATGTTCGAACTGGCGCTGCGCGCGGCTTTCGCCTGACGGGGGCGTGCCGGTTCAGGGGCGCGCGCGGGCGCTGTAGAACTGCTCCAGCGCAAGCAGGGCGTGGGCGTGTGCCAGCGCATCAGGGTGCAGAAACAATATGTTGAACTGGTGGCGAAACTCGAAATCCCGCGCGACGGGAATCAGGCCAGCCCCCATCAGATGGGCGCAAATATCGGTATGCAGCCACTGCCCGGACCAGAAGGCGCGCGTTTCCACCTCGATCATCAAGGACTGGATGCGGGGCAGGGTGCGCGCGGCCCCCGCCAACAGCTTGCCCGCCGCCCCCTCCACATCAACCCAAAGTGCCAATGTGCCGGTCTGGTCGCTGAAACAGGCGTCCAGCGTTGTGCCGGTGACAGTGACTTCTTCGTGGCGGGCGGTGGCGTCTGTGCGTGTCAGCAACGAACTGCGCCCCGATGCGGGCTGGCGCGCGACGCCGCCTTCTTCGATCAACACGTTGAAGGTGACAGGGCCTTCGTGATCGGTCAGCGCGTTCAGCCGGTAGTCGACGCCCGCGGCCGCAAAATTTGTCTGGCTTGCAAATTTCTTGAAATTATAGGGGTTCGCTTCAAATGCTGTGACCGATGTTTGCGGCGACACTTCGCGTATTTTCAACGATGTCGCGGCGTTATGGGCGCCGGCTTCCACAAAATGGGCCGGCTGTAGCGCGCGTTGCAGCCCGTAGAACAGCTGCCGCAACTGCCGTGCGGACAGTTTGCGCCCCTCGCGCCCGCGCAGGTCATAAAACTGTGCGGCTTCCGAAACCCGGGCCAAGGCGCCGGCAACATTGAACGGGTCCATACGCATTCCACTTTTCAGCTACTGTGGAACCTACAGTGGCGCGCGAAACATATGCGGTCAAGCCTGCGCGCAGTATTCGCGTCTTGCAGCTTTAATCCCCTTGCGCCGCGCCCGCAAAGCCGCTACTGCAGCGCCACTTCACAGGTAGGGGCAGGGCCAAGGGACAGACATCCCCCAAGGTCCACCGGTTGAGGCACTGGCCTTCAAATCCCCTACCCAGGCGCAAACCGGAAAGGAAAACGATATGGCGCTTCCTGAATTCACACTGCGTCAGCTTTTGGAAGCTGGCGTTCACTTCGGCCACCAGACCCAACGCTGGAACCCGCGCATGGGGCCATATATTTATGGCGATCGCAACGGGATCCACATCATGGACCTGACGCAAACTGTCCCCATGCTGGACGCTGCGCTGAATGTGGTGCGCGAAACAGTTGCAAAAGGCGGGCGTGTGCTGTTTGTCGGCACCAAACGTCAGGCCCAAGGCCCGATTGCCGATGCGGCCGAACGCTCTGCGCAATACTATATGAACCACCGCTGGCTGGGTGGCACGCTGACCAACTGGAAAACTGTGTCCCAGTCGATCCAGCGCCTGAAATCCATTGACGAACAACTTGACGGTGGCGCCGAAGGCCTGACCAAGAAAGAGCGTCTGGGCATGGAACGCGAGCAGGCAAAACTGCAAGCCAGCCTTGGCGGTATCCGCGATATGGGCGGCCTTCCGAACCTGTTGTTCGTGATCGACGTCAACAAGGAAGATCTGGCCATTGCCGAAGCACGCAAGCTGGGCATTCCTGTTGTTGCTGTGGTTGACACCAACTGCTCGCCCGATGGTGTGGATTACATCATCCCCGGCAATGATGACGCGGCGCGCGCCATTTCGCTGTATTGCGACCTGATCGCCCGCGCGGCCCTTGACGGGATGAGCGCGCAGATGGGCGCTGCGGGTATCGACCTTGGTGCGCTGGAAGAAGCCCCTGTCGAAGAGGTGCTGGCCGAAGCGGGCATCGAAGCGTCTGACGCATAAGCGCCCGGTTTTGACATGAAATTGTGACAGGGGCGTGTTTGAACGCCTCTGTTTCCTTCATTTGCAGGAGTAAGAGCAATGACCATCACCGCTGCAATGGTGAAAGAACTGCGCGAGACAACGGGCGCAGGCATGATGGACGCGAAAAAAGCGCTGACCGAAAACAACGGCGACATGGAAGCGGCACAGGACTGGCTGCGCACCAAAGGTCTGGCCAAAGCCGCGAAGAAATCCGGCCGTGTGGCCGCTGAAGGGCTGGTTGGCGTTGCGGTCGATGGCACCAAGGGTGTGGCCGTCGAGATCAACTCGGAAACCGATTTTGTCGCCAAGAACGCCGAATTTCAGGCCATGGTCGCCAATATCACCAATATCGCGCTGACCGTGTCTGATGTGGACGCGCTGAACGCCGCGCAGTCGAACGGGACGCCCGTTTCGACAATCCTGACCGATGCAATCGCCAAAATCGGCGAAAACATGACGCTGCGTCGCATGGCCACTGTCGAGGGTGACTCCGTCGCCGCCTATGTGCACAATGCGGCCACCGACGGCATGGGCAAGATTGGTGTTCTGGTTGCGCTGAAGGGCGCTGACAGCGGCATTGGGAAACAGATTGCGATGCATATCGCGGCCACAAACCCTGCGTCCCTGTCCCAAGCAGACCTTGACCCCGCGCTGATCGAACGCGAGAAATCCGTTCTGACCGAACAAGCGCGCGAGTCCGGCAAACCCGAAGCCGTCATCGAAAAGATGATCGAAGGCCGCATGAAGAAATTCTTTGAAGAAGTAACCCTTCTTGGACAGAAATTCGTCATGGACCCCGACAAGACGGTGGCCGAAGTTGCCAGCGATGCGGGCGTCGAAGTGGTGGCTTTCATCCGTATGGAAGTCGGCGAAGGCATTGAGAAAAAAGAAGAAGATTTCGCCGCGGAAGTTGCAAAACTTCAAGGATAAATCCTTGCGATGATCTGTTGTGAAAAACGGCGCTGTCACAGGCGCCGTTTTTTATTTGCCCCCGGCAGGGGGGGACCTGAAGCAACGCCGAATGTCCTGCAGTATTTTTTTTATAGCACAGCGCCGCGTCATGATGCCTGTGTCGGGCTGCGCAGCGTTTCACAGCGGTCGCGTTGCTGGCACGCGCGCGTCACGGATGGCGACAGCGCCATCATGGCGTCAAACTGCGTCAGGTAAATAGCACCCGTCAGGTCATTCAGGAAATGGCTGCGCGCCAGTTGGTCCATGACCGGGCCTTTCACCTCGGACAGGTGGAACTGGACATCAGCGGTTTTCAAGCGGTCGTTGATGGCTTCCAGACTTTCGAGGGCCGAGGCGTCGATGTAGTTGACCGCCGTGCATTGCAACACCACATGGCGCAGGGCAGGGCGGTCCGACAGGGTTTGCACAATGCGGTCCTCCAATGCGCGGGCATTGGGAAAATACAGCGATTCATCAACTCGTATCGAAAACACCTGATCATCAGTCACCACATCATGACGCGCCACGTTCCGAAAATGCTCGGTGCCTGGAACCTGCCCCACGACAGCCATATGCGGGCGCGATGTCCGGTATAGAAACAGCACCAAGGACAGCCCAACCCCCGCGATGAGCCCCTGTTCAACCCCTACGAACAGGGTGAAAACCATGGTCGCAGCCATCGCCGCGCCATCCGCGCGCGAATAAGCCCAAGTGCGCGGCAGCGCGCGAAAATCCAGCAGCGACACGACAGCCACAATGATGATTGCAGCCAGCGTCACGCGCGGCAGCGAATACATAAGCGGGGTCAGCACCAGAAGCGCGACAGCAATCAGCACAGCCGTAATTGCCCCCGCCGCAGGCGTTGCCGCGCCGGCGTCGTAATTGACAATTGACCGCGACAACCCGCCCGTGACCGGCATTGCGTTACTGACCCCCGCGCCCAGATTCGCCAACCCAAGGGCAACAAGTTCGCGGTTCGGATCAACAGATTGACGCTTCTTCGCAGCAAGGGTCTGCGCGATCGAAATGCTTTCGACATAGCCCACAATGGCAATCATCGCAGCCGGTGCAAGCAGCAACTGGATAAGTCCGATATCAACCGAAGGCATGCCAAATTCCGGCAAACCGCGCGGCACATCGCCAAGGATAGCCACGCCCCGGTCTTGCAGCCCGAAGGCAAGCACCACTGCGGTGGACGCCACAACCGCAATCAGCAGCGCAGTTTTGCCAAGCAGTTTTGCCACCGGCGCCGACAGGCCCATGCGTTGCAACACCTGCGCCAACCCGGTGCGCGCCCAGATCAGAAACGCAAGAATTGCACCGGCCAGCGTGACCGTCACCCAAGATATCTGGCTGATATTCGCCACCAGTGACGGCACAACTTGCGGCAGTGTTTTCCCGGTGATGTCCGCCCCCAGAATGTGGCGCAGCTGGCTGGCCGCGATCAGCAATCCGGCAGCGGTTATGAACCCCGAAATCACCGGATGGCTTAGAAAACTGGCAATGAACCCCAGCCTGAACAGGCCAAGGGCCAGCATCATGGCACCAGATAGCAGTGCGATCCATACTGCTGCGAGATGGTAGTATTCGGTTCCAGATTGCGCGACCGCCCCGGCCGCGGCGGCCGTCATCAAGGCAACCACCGCCACCGGCCCCACCGCCAAGGCCCGCGATGTGCCGAATGCCGCATACAACACCAGCGGAACTATGGCCCCATATAGCCCTGCTTGCGGCGGCAACCCCGCCAGCATGGCATAGGCCATGCCTTGCGGGATAAGCATGATCGTCACCACCATGGCCGCAATCACGTCATTGCTCAGATCCGCGCGCGTGTAATGTCTGGCCCATGCCAGAAAGGGCAGAAATCGTGTAAGCATATGCCAAAGCCTGTCAGTCGGGGGGCTGGCCCGACACGGGGGCCGGACCAGCGAAGCCTTCATATACGGACAGTCAAAACATATTACAAGATTTGAATATTAAAACCGCTGTGAAAACCTGATACCCCCTTGTTCCGTGTCTTGCCAAAAACACACGCCTTGCAGCACGCCTCACGTTCCTTGACGGTCGCGCATGAGGTGCAGAACATATGTGCAGTTCTGCACCGCAGGCCCCGGTTCCAGCGCCGGTCAGGCGGGTGTCAATCCTTCAAGCGGTTGATGGTTTCAGCAAGCCGTCCCACGCGGTCGCGTGTGGCGGCAATCTTGGCGTTGACCTGTTCGGCGGCTTCGCGCGCGCGCACGGCCAGGGCGCGCACTTCCCCCGCCACGACCGCGAATCCGCGCCCTGCATCGCCCGCGCGCGCGGCTTCCACCGAGGCATTGAGCGCGAGCAGGTTGGTTTGCATCGCAATGCTGTCAATCGTTTCAACCACCGCCGAAATTTCCTGACTGGAGGCCGTCACATCGCGCACCGCTTCATTCGTGTCCTTCACCGCCTGCGCGCGCGATGTGATGTCCGGCCCATACATCAGGAATTTCTGCACATCGCCTGCAATATCAGTCAAGGTCAGGAAATAGGCGTCAAAAATGGAGTCCGTTCCATCCACACGCGAAAAGACGATGTCCTGACGGTATTCGCCAGCTTCCCTCAATCTGGAAATTTTGTCAGGTTCCAGCAGTTCCAGCAGGCCGGGCAGGGGCTGGCCGTCCAGATGCCCGGTCAGGTAGTCATTGGCCTTGATGCTGCGCCCCTCAGCGTTCCATTCCGCCATGGCCGCAGTCTTGGAAATGGCTTCCAATTGGCGGGTGAATTCCAGCGATGTCAGCTTGATTGACGAGATATTCGCCTGAACAGAAATGAATTTTTCGATCTTTCCAGCCTTGTCAAAAACCGGGTTGATCGCCAGTGAAATCCAGTAGGGTTTGCCCGCGCGGTTGTAGTTCAAGATCTCCTCATAAAAAGGGGTGCCGCTTGCCAGCGCTTTCGAGATGCGCTTAACAGTTTCAGGGTCGGTTTCAGGGCCTTGCAGAAAATCACCCGGCCTGCGTCCCATCACTTCTTGCGCGGAATAGCCGGTCAGACGGGTGAAGCCCGAATTCACATAAATCAGCTTGCGGCTTGCATCTGTAATAAGGACCGCATTATCCGTTTCATCGGCCACCAGCGACAACAGGCGAATATGCTCGCGCCGTTTCACTTCTTCGGTCACATCGCGCAAGAAGGCCGTGTAGGTTATTGAGCCATCTTCGCGTGGGACCTTGGACAATGACAGATTGACCCAGCGCTGCTCGCCATCCTTGCGAACAAGTTCCACCTCCCTTGAAGTGCCGACAATGCGGTTCACCCCCGTGGTGCGGTTGCGATTGACCAGATTGTCATGATTTGCCCGGTGGGTGATGGGGACAAGCATATCGACATTTCTGCCAATCACGTCTTCGCGGTCATATCCCCACAGCCGTTCTGCCGCAGGGTTGAAGAAAACGACATTGTTGTCAGCGTCAATTTCGACCACTGCATCAAGGGCTTGTTCCAGCGTTTCGCGCAGACGACGTTCCGCCGCTTTGATGCCCGATATATCTTTCAGAAACGCAGTATAGCATATGCCCGCGCTGGTATTGACCTTCGACAAGGTCAGGCCAACGGTCACTTGCGTGCCGTCAGCGCGTTCAATCTGAACTTCACGCATTGTGCCGACAATGCGGTTTTCGCCGGTGCGCCGGTTGCGGTGGACCATTTCATCGTGATTGTGCCGCATCACTTGGGGCACAAGGTGTTTGACATTGCGCCCCAACACCTGTTCGCGCGGCAATTGCCACAGGCTCTCCGCAGCCTTGTTGAAAAACACCACGTTGTTTTCAGGGTCAATGGAAACGACCGCATCGATGGCCTGTTCAAGGATCGCGTCGTTCTGCTGATCTTTCGCCACGTCCAGACACACAAGCTGCACAGTGCTATCACCCAGTTTCAGGTCATAGGTGCTGCGCTTGAGCATGGAGGCGGGCTTGGTGTCCTGCTTGGAGAGGGAGCTCAGCAAGTCCTCGAATGTGATGCCATGCAGGTCAACGCCCCATTTGCCTGCCATCTCGGCGAATTCGGAATTCGCGTAAATCACGACGCCCTGATCGTTGACCAACACGCTTGGTTTGGAAATCTGCTCAAGAAAACCGTAGTCCGAAGCAGGCTTGAATGAGGTTGGTCGCCAGAAACGCATATGTCGTATCCTCGAATCGAACATTGTGGTCAGGATACCTATGTCGGGAAATCACTAAATTTCCGTATAGCAGGCGTTGTAAATTAAACCCATAATCAGTATTATGTTAATTACAGATCAAACCGCAACGGCAACTTGCGATCATGCGCCCCTGTCGGTATGACGCATGAAAGCGAACCCGCAAGAGGCCTGTGCATGATCCCGCGTTATTCCCGCCCTGAAATGGTTGCCATCTGGTCACCGGAAACGAAATTCCGCATCTGGTATGAAATCGAGGCCCATGCCTGCGATGCTCAGGCGAAACTGGGCGTGATTCCGGCAGCAAGCGCCGCTGCGGTCTGGAAAGCCAAGGATGTGGAATTCGACGTCGCCCGCATTGACGAAATTGAGGCCGTCACCAAACATGATGTCATCGCGTTCCTGACGCATCTGGCGGAAATCATCGGCAATGACGAAGCGCGCTTCGTGCATCAGGGCATGACCAGTTCTGACGTGCTTGATACCACCTTCAATGTGCAGCTGGTGCGCGCCAGCGATCTGTTGCTGGCCGATATGGATGCCCTGCTGGATGCGCTGAAGCGGCGCGCGATGGAACATAAATTCACCATCCGCATGGGCCGCAGCCACGGCATTCATGCAGAACCCACGACCATGGGCCTGACCCTTGCGCGGTTTTACGCGGAAATGAAACGCAACCGTGACCGGCTGGCGCTGGCGCGCAGCGAAATTGCTACAGGTGCTATTTCAGGCGCTGTCGGAACCTTCGCCAATATCGACCCCAGCGTGGAAGAACATGTCTGCGCGCAACTGGGCCTGACGCCCGAACCCATCAGCACGCAGGTTATTCCGCGCGACCGGCATGCAATGTTCTTTGCGACATTGGGCGTCATTGCCAGCAGTATTGAAAACGTGGCAGTTGAGATCCGCCACATGCAACGCACCGAGGTGCTGGAAGCCGAGGAATTCTTCAGCAAGGGCCAGAAAGGGTCCAGCGCGATGCCGCACAAGCGCAACCCTGTCCTGACCGAAAACCTGACGGGACTGGCGCGGCTGGTGCGCATGGCAGTTGTGCCCGCGATGGAAAACGTGGCGCTTTGGCATGAACGCGACATTTCGCATTCATCGGTGGAACGCATGATCGGCCCTGATGCCACCGTCACACTGGATTTCGCGCTTGCCCGTCTGACGGGTGTCATCGACAAGCTGGTGGTCTATCCTGACAATATGATCACCAATATGAACAAGTTTCGCGGCCTGATCCATTCGCAACGCGTGCTTCTGGCGCTGACGCAGGCGGGCGTCAGCCGCGAGGATGCCTATACCCTTGTGCAGCGAAACGCGATGAAAGTGTGGGAAAAAGGGTGCGACTTTCTTGAAGAATTGCTGGCCGACAAGGATGTGCGCGCCGCGCTGTCCGAAGAAGAAATCCGCGCAAAATTTGATCTTGAATACCATACCAAGCATGTGGAAACGATATTTTCGCGGGTTTTTGGCGTTTAGTTTCAAAAACCGTCTTGTTTTGGCAGGAATCGTGCTAGCTTTAAGGCACCATGACGGAGGTAACACAATGAAACTCAGACTGGCACTTTCGGCAATTGTTCTTTCCCTGACGCCTGCATTGGCATCGGCCATGTGTTCTGGAATGTCCTATGAAACAACCGCGTCCAGCTGCATGGCCGGGCAGGTTTGGGACAATGACAGCGCAAGCTGTGTCGACCCCGCAACAAGCTGATCTGGCGTCCTTTTAATGAAAAGCCCCCGCCCCATGTGGCGGGGGCTTTTTCTATGGCAGCGCGTAAAACGATACGCTGCGTCAATGGTTTGTTGACGTTTTTTTGCGAAGCTCGCGGCAGACACAAATCGCAATGGCTGGGGATCACATGTCGTTAGAACAGATCATCTCTGCGCAGGGAAACATCCTATGACCGACGCAGCCATGATGCCTTTCAATGCCGGGATCGGGGGCATGGATATGTCAGGCTTTGACGCTGATGATGGCCTTGTGGCGCCCGCTGAATCGCGCAGTTTTTCGGGCACCGACCACCTTAGCGGACTTCAGAAAGCTGCAATCATTGTGCGCATCCTGATTGCTGAAGGCGTGGATATGCAGCTTTCATCGCTTTCGGCAACAATGCAGGCAAATCTTACCCGCACCATGGGCGAAATGCGGCTGGTTGACCGCACCACCATGAACGCGGTCGTGGCGGAATATGTGGATATGCTGGAACAGGTCGGGCTGTCCTTTCCGGAAGGGCTGGATGGCGCGCTGAGCTTGCTGGACGGGCGGCTTGACGCGACGGCAGCGGAACATCTGCGCAGTCTGGCGCGCGGTGCGAACGGGCGTGACCATTGGGCCGATCTGGAACGCGCGCCCGATTCCGACCTGCTGCCCCTGCTGGAAGCTGAAAGCACTGTAGTGGGTGCTGTCGTGCTGTCGAAACTAAGCATTGACAAAGCTGCGGGCTTGCTTGCGCAGATGCCGCCCGATCTGGCGCAGGCCCTGGCGCTGTCAGTGGGCAAAACCGAAGAAATAGATCCTGACACTGTTGCCAGGATCGGGGCGTCCCTTGCCCAGCAAGTGACGGACAAACCGCTGCGCGCCTTTATCAAACCCTCGACCAAGCGTGTGGGCGAAATACTGAACTCCTCCCCGTCGGCGTTGCGCGACCGGCTTCTGGCAGGATTGGAAAGTGTGGATCAGGGCTTTGCTACTGGTGTGCGCAAATCAATTTTCACCTTTCAGGATATTCCTGCCCGGATCGAAGAACGCGATGTGCCGACACTTATGCGCGAAATCCCGTCAGAGGATATGATGTTCATCATCGCGGCAAATGCCGAAGATGACCAACCAACATTGGAATTTCTGCTCTCGAACATGTCAAAACGTGTGGCCGATACCATGCGCGAAGATGCCATGGCCCTGCCCGTTCCGACGCCCAAACAGAAAGATGAAATTATGGCGCGTGTCATGGCGGCTGTGCGTATCATGATTGATTCGGGAACACTGACCCTTAAATCTACCGAGGAAGAGGATTAGAAACGTCACATACCCAATGTTCAAGATAAACCGCGTCCGGCCAGCGTGACCTGTGCTGGGGGGCATCGTCGGGTCGGTGCAGCTTTGGCGTGAATCTGAATAAACGCTACGCTAGGGCAGGTTGAGCAAAAGTGGGAACCGGTTTTGCGCTTCTCGAACCTGCGAAATCAATAAGTTAGAGTGTGTGGCGTGAATGCGAATGAACGCGACACGCTCTAATTGGCACGCAATGTCGTGTCGGCCCGCACTGTTGCGGCGGCGGAAATTTGCCCCGCGCCTTCCCCCTGAATTCCTGCGGCGTTAGCCTCGTCCGTGTCAATATGCATTTCCGTAAATGCGTTCTCGGATACGCGCACCAGCACACGCGTGAATGTCAGGTCGCGCCCTGTCGCCTCCAGCGTGACATTGACCATATCCCCATCCTGAACGCCCATCTGGCCTGCGTCCTGCGAGGCCATGTGAATATGGCGTGAGGCGATAATCAGCCCGTCACTGTCCAAGCTGCCCGCCGGTCCGGACAGCCGGATTTGGGGGGTTTCGTCCAACTTGCCGCTTTGGCGCACCGGCGCATCAATGCCCAAGGCAAAACTGTCCGTGCGGGACACTTCGATCTGGGTGCGGTCGCGCAACGGACCAAGGATTGCCACATTGTGAATGCTGCCCTTGGGACCATGCAGCGCCACACGTTCAACCGCCGCCCAGTGGCCGTGTTGGCGCAAGGGTTTTCCCGGCGTCAATTCATACCCTGTGCCAAACAGGGCATCCACGGCCTTGCGGCACAAATGCACATGCCGCGCAGATACCGCAACTGGAATGCGCACCCCCTGCCCCTTCGGGCGCGCGACGGCACTGACCACGTCGCGCGCGATCATCAACTGTTCTGCGGTTTCCGTAACCAGCACATTGACCCGCGCGCCATAGGCCTGAATTTGCGGGGCGGCGCGCGCGGTCAGGTCCACATTCATGTTGCGGTCATGGTCCAGCATAAGACCCATGAACCCCAACCCATCACAGATGCGCCTGCGCATGGACGCGGAATTCTCGCCAATGCCCCCTGTAAACACCAGCGCATCCAGCCCGCCCATGGCCGCGGCATAGGCCCCGATATATTTCCGCGCGCGGTAGGCGTAGATATGGATGGCAAGCTGCGCGTCCGCATCCCCCTGTGCGGCGCGTTCCTCGACATCGCGCATATCCGGCGATCCGGTCAATCCTAGCAAGCCGCTATGGCGGTTCAGCGCATCTTCAATCTGCGCGACATCCAGCCCCAGTTCGCGCTGAACATAGCCAAACAGGCCCGGGTCCACATCGCCCGAACGGGTGCCCATGACCAGCCCTTCCATAGGCGTCATGCCCATTGAACTGTCAATGCTGATGCCGCCCGCAATGGCACAGGCGCTTGCCCCATTGCCCAGATGCAAGCTGATCAGCCGCATGTCCCGCAAGCGCTGCCCCAACACTTCGGCGGCGCGATGGGCCACATATTTATGCGACGTGCCGTGAAACCCGTAGCGGCGCAGCCCGCGCGCGCGCCAGTCTTTGGGCACCGCATAAGTGCTGGCGCGCGCAGGGTTGGTCAGGTGAAACGCCGTGTCAAACACGGCCCATTGCGGCAAATCAGGCCAGACCTGCCGCGCGACATGCACCGCCGCAAGGTTGGCGGGGTTATGCAGCGGCGCCAGCGGGGTCAGCGCTTCAATCGCGCCCAGCGTTGTGTCTGTCAGCTGTGTTGCTGTGCTGAAACGGTCCCCGCCATGCGCAATGCGGTGGCCAATTGCATCCAGCGCGCCAATGCCCGCCTGTTCCAACAGGCCGGGAACCGCGCGTGTGGCGTCATCCAGATTGCCATACGGGGCAGCGACAAGGACAGGCTTCGCTGTGCCGTGACGATAGTCACATCCTGTCGGGCTGAACCTGTCGAAACTGCCCTTGAAGATGTGTTTCGCCTGATCCAGCGTTTCATGTGCATTCATGTCAAAAACCCCGAATTTCAGGGATGAACTGCCCGCGTTGAAAACCAGAATGCGCATGCTGTATTCCTTGTTGCTCGGGCCATGGCGGCAAGGCTGCCATGGGAAAGTGTTGCACCGGTTCTTTCCCGAATATCATAGGCTGCCAAGATGGCCTTGCCATGACATGGCGCAAATCTTGGCCGCCCGACAGATGTGCTTGTGTAATTTCGCACAGCGCATGTGGGGTATCAGTGAATTCTGCGCAGTGCGGAACCCGCTATATGGGGGCCAGTAGCACAGTCACATCATAGGGTCACAATGACACATTCCACACTTCTTCTTATCGCGCGCATTCTGTTGGGGGCGCTGTTTCTGGTGTCCGGTTTCGGCAAACTGGGCGATGTTTCGGGTTTCGGGCAATATATGGCCATGGGCGGCATTCCCGCTGCATTGGCATGGCCGGCGGTTTTGTTTGAAATTATCGCTGGCGCCGCGCTGATGCTGGGCGTCATGACACGGGTTACGGCATATGCGCTGGCCGCGTTTTGCGTGGTATCGGGGCTGCTGTATCATTTTGATCTGGGCGATCAGATGCAAATGACACAATTGCTGAAAAACCTGGCGCTTGCAGGCGGTTATCTGGCGCTTTCGGTCACTGGTGCTGGCAGCCTGTCAGTTGATGCGCGTCTGGAAAACCGCGAAGCGGCACCTGCAAGCTGATGCGCCGGAACTGCAGGGCATGGTTCCCCCTGCCCTGCAGTTTTGTTAACTTATGACAACCCGCGCGCGCGGCGCACCAGATCAAGGATTTTCTTCGCGGCATCGGGAATATTGGTTCCGGGGCCAAAAATTGCCTTCACACCCGCGTTATACAGAAAATCATAATCCTGTTGGGGGATGACCCCGCCGCAAATGACAAGAATATCCTCCGCGCCCGCGTCGCGCAGCGCCTTGATCAGTTGCGGGGCCAGTGTTTTATGACCAGCCGCCTGACTTGAAATGCCAATGATATGCACGTCATTGTCGATGGCATCCTGCGCGGCTTCGTCCGGGGTCTGGAACAATGGCCCCACATCCACGTCAAACCCGATATCGGCAAAGGCCGTGGCAATGACTTTCGCGCCACGATCATGGCCATCTTGCCCCATCTTGACGACCAGCATGCGCGGGCGGCGCCCCTCGGCCTCGGCGAACGCTTCCACATCGGCCTGTATGGCGGCGAACCCGTCATCCCCTTCATAGGCCGCGCCATACACCCCCGCGAGGGTTTTTACCTCGGCGCGGTGGCGGCCAAATATCTTTTCCATTGCCATGCTGATTTCCCCCACAGTCGCGCGCGCGCGCGCCGCGTCCACGGCCGCTTCCAGAAGGTTGCCCCCGTCGCTGGCGCGGCGGGTCAGTTCATCCAGCGCCGCATCGCATGCGGCCTGATCGCGGGTGGCGCGTATCTGTTCCAGACGGGCAATCTGGCTGTCGCGCACTTTCACATTGTCGATGTCCAGAATATCAATGGGGTCTTCAACATCCTTGCGGTATTTGTTGACGCCCACGATCACTTCCTCGCCACGATCGATCATGGCCTGCCTGCGCGCGGCGGTTTCCTCGATCCGCAGTTTGGGCATGCCGGACGCCACGGCCTTGGTCATGCCGCCCATTTCCTCGACTTCCTGCATCAGGCCCCACGCGGCTTCGGCCAGATCATGGGTCAGTTTTTCAATGTAATAGCTGCCCGCCAAAGGATCGACCACTTTGGTAACACCGGTTTCTTCTTGCAAAACCAACTGGGTATTGCGCGCAATGCGTGCACTGAATTCGGTAGGCAGGGCAATCGCTTCGTCCAGCGCGTTGGTGTGCAGTGATTGCGTGCCACCCAGAACCGCACTCATGGCTTCATAGGCGGTGCGGATGACATTGTTATACGGGTCTTGTTCCTGCAAGGACACGCCCGATGTCTGGCAATGCGTGCGCAACATACTGGATTTCGGGTCTTTGGGGTTGAATTCTTCCATCACGCGCGACCACAGCAGCCGTGCGGCGCGCAATTTGGCGATTTCCATGAAGAAATTTGTGCCTATGGCAAAGAAGAACGACAACCGCCCTGCGAAATGGTCCACATCCATGCCACGGTGAATAGCTGCGCGCACATATTCGCGCCCATCCGCAAGGGTGAAGCCCAGCTCCTGCACCAGATTGGCGCCTGCTTCCTGCATGTGATAGCCCGAAATCGAAATGCTGTTGAATTTGGGCATTTCCGCGCTGGTATATTCGATGATGTCGGCAATAATGCGCATGCTGGGTTCGGGCGGGTAAACATAGGTGTTGCGCACCATGAATTCCTTCAGAATGTCATTCTGAATTGTGCCTGACAACAGCTTGCGGTCCACACCCTGTTCTTCGCCGGTGACAATGAAATTGGCCAGAATGGGAATAACGGCGCCGTTCATCGTCATGGAAACGCTGACTTTTTCCAAAGGTATCCCGCTGAACAGGATTTTCATATCCTCAACGGAATCAATGGCCACACCAGCCTTGCCGACATCGCCCATCACGCGCGGATGGTCGCTGTCATAGCCGCGATGGGTGGCCAGATCAAAGGCCACGGAAACGCCTTGCTGGCCTGCCGCCAGTGCCTTGCGGTAAAAGGCGTTCGACTCCTCGGCGGTTGAAAAACCGGCATATTGGCGAATTGTCCAGGGGCGGCCGGTATACATGGTGGCCCGCACCCCGCGGGTATAGGGGGCCTCGCCGGGGATGGTGCCCAGATGCGCCAGCCCTTCCAGATCTTCCGCCGTATACAGCGGCTGAACCGGGATGCCTTCCAATGTGTTCCATGTCAGGCTTTCGACGGGGCGGTTTTTCAATTCCTTTCCGGCGATTTCGGCCCAACGGTCCTTTGGCGTGCTCATGGCTGGTCCTTTCTGTCGTCATGCGCGGGGAAAAACGCATGCGCTATGGTGTTTTCCTGACAATTACGACTATATGCAGTGCATGCAGGAGGCATTATGAAACCGATCTTCACGCTTGTTTTTGCGTTGCATTTCCCGCTTGCGGCATTTGCTACGAATGGTCCCGACACGCCCGATACCGGGCAGGACATACCCAGCCTGGCCGCTGACACTGTGGCAGGGAATGACGCAGCGCAAACGCTGCAATTTCTGGACGCCCGCCAGATTGACGCGCGCGATTTCATTTGGGTGAACCGTATGATCGTCGTCATGGCAGACACACCCAACGACCCGCAATTTGAACGCCAGTTGGACGAATTGCGCGAACGGGCCGATGAATTCGTGGCCCGCGATGCGGTGGTGATTTTTGACGCCCATCCGCGCGACCGCAGCCCCTTGCGGCAGGTGCTGCGACCAAGCGGGTTCATGACCGCGATTATTGACAAGGACGGAGAGGTGAAGGCCCGCCGCCCCGCAGTGCGCACAGGGCGCGAATTCATGGCCATTATCGACAGGTTCCCGTCGCGCCGGCAGGAAATGCTGGAACGCTTGCCATCCGGGCGGTGACCCCCCACAGGCCCGTGTTCAGGCGGACAGGCATACGCGCCCACCGCGTTGCACACGGCATATGGGGGCAGCGCCATCATGTATAGTAGCCAATTTTTTCGGCGCGCTGGGACAGAAGCCACCATCCCGGCCCGAAAACACCGACCAGCCACAGCACGACGGCACTGCCGGGGTCCAGCATGCCCAGCCACAACAGCACCGCCACCACCGCGCCCGTCCCATAGACCAGCCCGCCCCCGACAGCGATGAATTCCAACCCAAGGCGAATACGGCTAAGCAACGGGAAAAGCCCGTGAAACACCGCCATACCGCCTAATGGGGGCATCAACAGAAGGAAATAATACCCCTCGCGCACGCCTTCGGAAATGCGCGTCAGGATCAACCATCCCAGCGCAAGTGCCGCGATGAAGGATATGAAATAACACAGAAAAAGACGCAGTGGCGTGCGCTTTTGCAGCATCATTCAAACTCCATTATAATATCATCAACCGCCAGCGATGCGCCCGCCTGAACGCTGATGCGTGACACAGTGCCCTTGCGTTCGGCGCGCAGGATGTTTTCCATTTTCATGGCTTCGACCGTGGCCAGCGCCTGACCTTCGTAAACTTCCTGTCCTTCTTCCACAGCGATGGATACGACCATGCCGGGCATGGGGCATAGCAGCAGCTTGGATGTGTCGGGCGGCAGTTTTTCGGGCATCAGCTCCGCCAGTGCGGCCTGTCGGGGCGAGAAGACATGCACCTTCAGGTCCGCGCCGCGCAAACGTGCGCGAAAGCCGCCGGGAATCTTGTCGATCTTCATAACCAACGGCGTGCCATTCACAGTCAACCGCGCCAGCGGTTGGCCGGGCAACCAGTCAGATGCGATGCGATACGCCTGCCCGTCCAGTGTAACCGTGGCCCCGTCGCGGTCTGCATCAATACTGGCCTGCAGGCGTTCGCCTTGGATAGTGACAACCCAATCGCTGCCCACCACCCGTTCATGGTTATCCATGCGTCCGGAAATGCGCGCGCGGCGAATCTCGGCCACGCGGTTCATGGCGCAGGCACTGGCGGCCACGCGGCGCAGCAGATCAGGCGCAAGGGTGGCCCCCTCGAACCCGTCGGGGTATTCTTCGGCAATAAACGCCGTTGTAATGTCACCGGAAACGAACCGCGGGTGGTCCATCACCGCCGACAGGAACGGCAGGTTATGGCCAATGCCTTCCAGCTCAAACTCATCCAGCGCCAGCCGCATTTCATCAATCGCCTGCCCGCGTGTGGGCGCCCATGTGCAGAGCTTCGCAATCATGGGGTCATAATACATGCTGATTTCCCCCCCTTCAAACACGCCCGTGTCATTACGCACCGCGCGCGACGGCTCAACCAGTTCGGTGGGGGGGCGGTAGCGCGTCAAGCGCCCGATGGACGGCAGGAAATTCCGATACGGGTCTTCGGCATACAGGCGCGATTCAATCGCCCAGCCGTTGATCTTCAGGTCAGATTGCGCAAACGGCAGCTTTTCACCCGCCGCAACACGGATCATCTGTTCCACCAGATCCACGCCTGTAATCAATTCGGTGACCGGGTGTTCCACCTGAAGGCGGGTATTCATTTCAAGGAAATAGAAATTCCTGTCCCCATCGACAATGAATTCCACCGTGCCCGCAGAAGTATAGCCCACCGCCGCCGCCAGCGCGCAGGCCTGTTCGCCCATGGCGCGGCGGGTCGCTTCGTCCAGAAACGGGGATGGCGCTTCTTCAATCACTTTCTGGTTGCGGCGCTGGATTGAACATTCGCGTTCATGCAGATACACAGTGTTCCCGTGGCTGTCGGCCAGAACCTGAATTTCGATATGGCGCGGCTGGGTGACGAATTTTTCAATGAAGATACGGTCATCGCCGAAACTGGACGCCGCTTCATTCTTGGAGGACTGGAACCCCTCGCGCGCCTCGTCATCATTCCAGGCGATGCGCATGCCCTTTCCACCGCCGCCCGCGCTGGCCTTGATCATCACGGGATAGCCGACCTGATTGCTGATTTTCACAGCATCCTCGGCATCGCTGATCAGGCCCATATAGCCGGGAACTGTGCTGACGCCCGCTTCCTGCGCCAGTTTTTTGGACGTGATCTTGTCGCCCATCGCTTCAATCGCGTTTGCAGGTGGGCCAATGAAGGCAACGCCTTCTGCAGCCAGCGCTTCCGCGAATTTCATGTTTTCTGACAAGAAGCCATAGCCCGGATGCACCGCTTCCGCGCCGCTTTGGCGGATGGCGTCCATGATCTTGTCAATCACGATATAGGACTGGTTCGCAGGGGCCGGGCCAATATGGATGGCTTCATCGGCCATGCGCACATGCAGCGCATTGCGGTCCGCATCGGAATACACGGCCACTGTCGCAATACCCATCTTGCGGGCAGTCTTGATGACGCGGCAGGCAATTTCACCACGATTGGCAATCAGGATCTTGCGGAACATGCGGACTCCTTGAAAACAAGCGCCTTGGCGGCGCGGATCAGGTAAATGAAAGCGTGGCGCTGCGGCATCACTCTTCCCATGTGTCGAAGGCGAATTCGGACGACCCGTCGAATAATTGCGGGAAACTGGCCTGTGCTGCGCGCATGTCGACACGCAGCAGCGCGTCATAGCTGGCAGGATCAAAATCGGCATCTGCCGCGACCACTTCGCGCCCGAACAGCCAGGAAAGGCGCCCTGCGTCCAGATTGCCGCGTTCAAAAGGGTCTTCGCCAAAATGCGCGATCAATGCGCCAAGAAACGCCTCATCCGCGCGCCGGTCGGCTGCGCGCCGGTCCGCGAAACGCTTGCGCGCGATCAGCGGTGTCACCCCTTTGGGGTTGCCGCGTCTGATGGTGAATTGAAAATCAGTGCTGGGCAAACGCCCAGGAAAGCCGCGATGCTTTAGCATGGCTGTCCTCCAAAAAGGTGACGACCCGCGCCAAAGCATGGGGCACGGGCAGGCGCGGGCAGCGCCTGCCCGGCTGGTAGGTTAGCGGCCCTTGGGCGAAACGGGTTCAACCATGATCGGCGCGGGAACCGGTTCTGGTGCGGCATGGTGCTTTGCACAGGCCCCCAATGCAAGGGTTGCGCCGAAAACTGCGAGAAGGGTGAACTTGGACATGCGTATCTCCTGTTGTCACTGTTCGTGAAGATATGCGCAGGGGTTGTGACCCCAACCATACCGGCAACGCAAGACAACGCCTTGCGCTTGCACCAAATACTAGCGCATGCGCAGGAACTTGACCACAGGTTTTCTGGCAGGCGATGCAGGCGGAAAACGGATATTTCCAGCCTGCGCCCTGACATTCTGGCCCGCACCGGGCCAGCGGGAACAGGGTTGCGCCCCTGTTCCCGGCAAGGCTTAGTATTTGGACTTGCTCGAAACCGGCTCAACATAGATGGGGGCTGCGATCGGCTCCATCGGGGCGGGGCGCTTGTGCTTTTCACATGCACCCAGCACGAGAACGGCCGACACTGCGGCAAGAAGGGCGACTTTGGACATGAATTTCTCCTGCTCATGAAACCCGGTTGCGTTATTTTGTTTTTTCGCACCGGCGGGGTTGTGGTCGCATGCCACCAGACATGCCCGTGCATAATATCCCGCCTGCGGAATCCTGACCACTGAAATTCAACGCCGTTGTGGCGCTGTGGCGGTTGTGCACCATACCCGTAAAATGTGCAGGTTTCAGTCATGATAGAGATCATCTTCCAACTCGCATCCATCCATTCCGAACTGGAACCCTTCGAAAAACTGCACCACATCCGCATCGCGCGTTCCAAATGGCAGGTCACGCTCCAGCATGGTAATCACCGCCCCGTTCCAACCCTGATCTTGCGGGAATTCACCCAGATCGGCCAATTTGCGCAACTGGGTGCTGCACAGCCATAGCATGTCGTCAAAAACGCGCAGCGCATCCCCGGCATACAGGCTTGGCGGTTCGGCCAGTTTGGGCACAATATAGCGCAGGCGAATCACTGCCAGATCCTCGTCCCAAATCTCATCCAGCGGATAGGCCACCTCGCCCGAGGGCATGACAAGCGGGTTGTCACCCTGCGCACTGGCGTATTGCGCAAGCGCGCCCCCCAAGGCTGTGCACAAAGCGATTATGCGTGCCCCCACCTGCCCTGCCCCCTATAGTGGAATATTATCGTGTTTTTTCCACGGGTTCTTGACTTTCTTGTTGCGCAGGGCGGCAAATGCGCGGGCCACGCGCTTGCGCGTTGAATGGGGCATGATCACTTCGTCGATGAACCCTTTTTCAGCAGCAACAAACGGGTTGGCAAAGCGCGTTTCATAATCCTTGGTGCGTTCGGCAATTTTGTCGGCATTGCCCAATTCGGACCGATACAGGATTTCCACTGCCCCTTTTGCCCCCATCACGGCAATTTCCGCCGTGGGCCAGGCATAATTGAAATCCCCCCGCAGGTGCTTGGACGACATCACATCATAGGCCCCGCCATAGGCCTTGCGGGTAATCACGGTCACCTTCGGCACTGTGGCTTCGCCATAGGCGAACAGCAATTTCGCCCCGTGTTTGATGATACCGCCATATTCCTGCCCGGTGCCGGGCAGAAAACCGGGCACATCCACGAAGGTCAGAATGGGAATTTCAAACGCATCGCAAAACCGCACGAAGCGCGCGGCCTTGCGGCTGGAATCAATATCCAGACAGCCGGCCAGAACCATGGGCTGGTTGGCCACCACGCCCACGCTGCGCCCTTCAAGGCGAATGAACCCGGTCAGGATGTTTTTTGCGAAATCCGCCTGAATTTCGAAGAAATCCCCTTCATCGGCAACTTTGCGGATCAATTCCTTCATGTCATAGGGCGTGTTGGCATTGTCGGGAATCAGCGTGTCCAGACTGTGTTCCAGACGTGCGGGGTCGTCAAAGAACGGGCGCACGGGTGGTTTTTCAAGGTTGTTCTTGGGCAGAAAATCCACAAGGCGGCGCACTTCGATCAATGCTTCCACGTCATTTTCAAACGCACCATCCGCCACGGATGACTTGCGCGTATGCGTGCTGGCCCCGCCCAGTTCTTCGGCTGTGACAATTTCATTGGTCACTGTCTTGACGACATCAGGACCCGTTACGAACATATAACTGGTGTCTTTCACCATGAAGATGAAATCAGTCATCGCGGGGCTGTAGACCGCGCCGCCCGCACATGGCCCCATGATGACGCTGATCTGTGGCACCACGCCTGACGCCATGATATTGCGCTGGAACACTTCACCGTAAGCGGCAAGGCTGGCCACACCTTCTTGAATGCGCGCGCCACCGGAATCATTCAGGCCAATGACAGGCGCGCCGTTCTGGATGGCCATATCCATGATTTTGCAGATTTTTTGCGCGTGGGTTTCACTGACCGACCCGCCCATGACCGTAAAATCCTGACTGAACACATAGACCTGACGCCCGTTTATCGTGCCCCAGCCGGTAACAACCCCGTCCCCGGCTGGGCGGTCATCCTGCATGCCGAAATCAACGCAGCGATGGGCCACGAACATGTCGAATTCTTCAAAACTGCCCTCGTCCAGCAGCAATTCAAGGCGTTCGCGCGCTGTCAGCTTGCCTTTTGCATGCTGGGCGTCAATGCGGCGCTGCCCCCCGCCCAGCCGCGCCACGTCACGATTGCTTTCAAGCTGTTGAAGAATATCTTTCATGCGGTCCCCCTTTTGCGCGGCACACACCGAATGCTGGCGCTGGGATGAACAATAATCTTTCGTTCCGGGCATGAAAAGCGAAATTAAGATAATTTGCAAACATCTCTGCAGGGCAGTTGGCTAATTTGCAAACCCTTGAGGGGCGCGCAATGCACATTGCGCCTTCTTTTCACATGTGTAACAATTGTCTAAGATGTATATGTCGAAGGCCGATCACACTGTGACCCCACCCCTTGTCCCGCCGCAAACCGTTTTTCTGAACCGAAACACCCCGCCCCATGTCGCAACACTGGTCGCGCAAGCGTCAATCGCGGCCCTGTCGATGAATGTGTTTCTGCCGTCCCTGCCGTCGATGGTGATCTATTTCGACACCACCTATAGCGTGATGCAACTTTCGGTTTCGCTGTATCTGGCGGTTAATGCGGTGCTTCAGGTATTTATCGGCACCATTTCCGACAGATACGGGCGCAGACCGGTTTTGCTGGCATCGCTGGTGGTGTTCATTGTGGCCACATTGGGCACATTGCTTGCCCCCGATACCACGACATTTCTTGTATTTCGCATGATGCAGGCGTTGGTTGTGTCCGCAATGGTGTTAAGCCGCGCGTCCATTCGGGATGTGCTGGATGAAAATGCGGCCGCGTCGCGCATTGGGTATGTCACCATGGGCATGGCGCTGGTTCCCATGATCGCGCCCGCGATTGGCGGTTTTCTGGACGAGGCGTTTGGATGGCGCGGCAGTTTCGTGTTGATGCTGGTGGCCGGTATGGGCGTTCTGGCGCTAAGCTGGGCGGATATGGGCGAAACGAAGCACAATCGCAGCGGGTCCTTGCGCCAGCAATTCGCCACCATGCCGGAATTGATTCGCGCGCGGCGCTTCTGGGGCTATTGTGCATCGGCGACATTGGCGTCGGGGGCGTTTTTCGCCTATCTGGGTGGCGCGCCTTTTGTGGGCTCGCAGGTGTTCGACCTGTCGCCATCGCATCTGGGCATGTATTTCGGGGCACCGGCCCTGGGATATGCTTTTGGCAATTTCCTGTCAGGACGATACGCGGCCCGCTTCGGGATCAACATGATGATACTTGTGGGCAGTTTCATCGGGTTTGCGGGAATGATCTTGCTTGCGGTGTTGTATTTGGCGGGCGTTTTGTCGGCGCAGGTGTTTTTCGGGTGTTTCATCATGATCGGGCTGGGAAACGGCATGCTGCTTCCATCGGCCACATCGGGCATGATGTCGGTGCGCCCGCATCTGGCGGGAACGGCCAGCGGCATGGGCGGCGCAATCATGATTGGTGGCGGCGCGGCATTGTCGGCGCTGGCGGGGGCCTTGCTGACACCGGGCAGTGGGGCTGGCCCGTTGATATGGGTCATGCTTGCCACCACGGGAATGACAATTGTGCCGGTTTTGTATGTCATGCACCGGGCACGCCAGATCAACGCTTGACCCGCGCGCCGCAAGTTTGCAAAGTTCTGTTGCGAACTTAGCAAAGGCACCGGGGGGACCGCATGCCACCACAAAAGCTGTATGCTGGCGCAAAGCTGCGCGAAACACGGCTGCAACTTCGGTTGACGCAAAAGGATTTCGCCGCGAAGCTGGGCGTGTCCCTGCCCTATCTGAACCAGATGGAAAACAACAACCGCCCCTTGTCCACGGCTGTTGTGCTGGCATTGGCGCGCGAATTCGGCATGGATGTGACCGAACTTTCGGCGGGCGACAGCGAAAGGCTGGTTTCCGACCTGCGCGAGGCCTTGGCCGACCCGCTTTTCGCCAGCGCCAACCCTGCCTTGCCGGATTTGCGGCTGGTGGGGGCCAACGCCCCCGGTTTTGCCCGCGCGTTCCTGGATTTGCACCGCGCCTACCGGCAGGCACAGGAACAACTGGCATCCCTTGACGAAGCCTTGGGGCGCGACGACACCACGCTGCGTCTGTCCCCCTGGGAAGAGGTGCGCGATTTCTTCCATTATTGCGACAATTACATCGATGCGGTTGACCGCGCCGCCGAACATTTCGCCGCCCGCGCCAAACCCGGCGTTGATTTCATGACACATGCCAGCCAAGTGTTGACGGACCGCAAGATCACGCTGCGCCTTGTAGCCGGGGATGATCTGCGCCGCTTTGATGTAGCGCGCGGGGTGCTGGAACTGTCGTCCAAAGTGTCGCGCGCGACCCAAGCCTTTCAACTGGCCCATCAACTGGCGCTGCTGACACAAAATGATCTGCTGGAGGCGACGCTGGACCTTGCGCGGTTTCAATCCCCCGAGGCCCGATCGATTGCCAAGATCGGGTTGGCCAATTATTTCGCAGGGGCCGCGCTGATGCCCTATAAGCGTTTTCTGGCCGCCGCGCAGACCACCCGCCACGACCTTGAAACCCTGGCCGAGGAATTCGGCGCCTCGATTGAACAAGTGGCCCACCGGCTGTCAACCTTGCAGCGCCCCGGCGCCAAGGGGGTGCCATTCTTCTTTGTGCGCGTGGATCAGGCGGGCACCATTACCAAACGGCATTCCGCCACGCGGCTGCAATTTGCGCGTTTTGGCGGTGCATGTCCCCTGTCGAATGTGCACCGCGCCTTTGAAACGCCGGGGCGGTTCTTGCGCCAACTGGCCGAAACACCCGACGGGATGCGCTATTTCTGCCTTGCCCTGGCCGTCACCAAGGGCGGGGGTGCATTTCATGCCCCGGTGCGGCGGTTCGCCATCGGGCTGGGGTGCGAAATAGACCATGCCAGTTCACTGGTCTATGCCGATGGCATGGATCTGGGCCGCGAAGGCGGGTTCGACCCGATCGGCATTTCCTGCCGGATCTGCGAACGTGACAATTGCCACCAGCGTTCCGTGCCGCCGCTGGAACGCCATTTGCGCATTGATCCCGACCACCGGCGGCTGTTGCCCTATAGCATTGAATAGGCGCGCAGGTCAGATCACTTCGAAACGGTCCACATCGACCATGCCGAAATCAGTGATTTTCAAATGCGGGATGACCGGCAACGCGATGAAGGCAAGCTGCAAGAACGGTTCTTCCAATGTCACCCCAAGGGTTTTTGCGGCTGCGCGCAAGGTTACAAGGCGGGCGTGGACCTGCTCGTAACTGTCCAGTGACATCAGCCCCGCCACAGGCAGGGGCAGTTCCGCGACAACCTGTCCATGGCGCACCACGACAAAGCCCCCCTCAATGGCAGACAGCCGGTTCACGGCCAGCGCCAGATCATCATAATCCACCCCGACCGCGACAATATTGTGGTGATCATGCGCGACTGTTGCCGCGATTGCGCCGGTTTGCATGCCAAACCCGCGCACGAACCCCGTAGCGATATTGCCGTTCTTGCCGTGGCGTTCCACCACCGCAACGCGGGCCAGGTCGCGGGCGGGATCGGGGCGTTTGTCACCATCCTGGGGCAAGATATCCTTGCGCAGGTGGCGGGTTATGATCTTGCCCTCGATAACGCCAATGACGGGCGTGTCTGCGGTGTTGCCCGCATGGCGGAAATCGCGTGCCGTGACCTGTGGCGCGTGCACGGAATTGCGCGCAACCGGCGCAATCAGGTCGCGCGCGGCAAAGGCCGCGTCATCGACCACCTTGCCCCCGCACAGAACCAGATTGGCGCGGCATTGCGCCAGATCAGGCAGCGCGACAATATCGGCACGCTTGCCGGGGGCTATCTGGCCGCGATCCTTAAGCCCGAATGCCTCGGCTGCCGAAAGCGACGCAGCGCGATAGACTGAAAGTATGTCGCACCCCATCGCAATCAGGCTACGGATCATGTGGTCCAGATGGCCGTGTTCGGCAATGTCCAGCGGGTTGCGGTCATCTGTGCACAGGCACATATAAGGCGCAGTTATGGGCGTCAGCAGCGGCGCAAGCGCCACCATGTCCTTGCTGACGGACCCTTCCCGGACAAGGCAGCGCAGGCCCTTTTGCAGCTTTTCGCGCGCTTCATCGGCAGTGGTGGATTCATGTTCCGTGCGAATGCCCGCACTGACATAGGCGTTCAGGTCGCGCCCTGACAAAAGCGGTGCATGCCCGTCAATATGGCGGCCCGCGAAGGCATGCAGCTTGGCCATGCAGCCCGGATCGCGGTAAATGACACCGGGGAAATTCATGAATTCCGCCAGCCCGATGACACTGGGATGATCGGCCAGCGCCAGCAAATCCTGCGCATCCAGTGCCGCACCTGCAGTTTCCATATGTGTGGACGGCACGCAGGACGACAGGTTCACGCGGATATCCATCACTGTGCGGGTGGCGGCGTCCTGAAAGTAACGAATGCCCGCACTGCCCGCGACATTGGCAATTTCATGGGGGTCGCAAATGGCCGTTGTCACCCCGCGCGGGGCCACGCAGCGGTCAAATTCGAACGGGGTGACCAGCGACGATTCAATATGCAAATGCGTGTCAATAAACCCCGGCACCAGAATATGCCCACTTAGGTCAATGACCTGCGCACCGTCATAGTCGGCCCCGATGCCCACAATCGTGTCGCCGCAAATGGCAACATCGCCCTGAATATAGCTGCCCGTCACCATGCACAGCACCTGTGCCCCGCGCAAAACCAGATCGGCAGGGATTTCGCCGCGTGCTTGTTGGATGCGGGTTTCAAGTGTCATGTCCTTGGGTCCTTCATGGTCGGGGGCATATGCGCAGGCTGCACTGAAAACACCCGCGCGACAAGCCAGCCGGGCGGAATTTATGCAGTGCTGCGCGCACCATCATACAGCGCGTAATCGCGCGCACATCCATGTCGCAAGTGCTCGCGCAGCTCCGCAGACAAACTGGTGTCCATCCTTGGCGAAACATTCTTTTGCGGCAAATCCAGTTTGCACCCAAGCCGGTCTTCCAGCCATGCCTGAAACTGCGCCATGGCGTCATAGCGAAACAGTGTTTGCACCTGATCATCCTGCATCGGATGGGTCAGGAATGCGGCCTGCGACCCGACAGCGGCAAAGGCGGGCTTGGGGTCCAGCAGGTAGCCTGCGACAAACTCATCAAATGTCTTGCCGCGGGTGCTGCGCGGGGTGCCCTTCAGCCAGTCGCCATGGCGGAACCTGAACCAGCTGCTTAGCCAGTCTTCGGGTTCGCGGATCAGGGCCACTGTTTCAGGTGGTGTCTTGTTGAAAATCATGACGAATTTTTCAAACCGCCATTTATAGCGATGATAAGTGCAATGCTTGATGCGCGGGTCGCCCTGCAACACAATATCCGCCATGGGTGCAAGGGCTGTTTCCAACGAGGTGCTGGCCGTTTTCGGCGTTGCCAGCAAGACCAGATTTTGCTTTTCAAAATATAACATTGGGGGCCAATCTTCATGCAATACATTCAACCCGGTCGCGCCAAGGTCCGCCAAATTTCAGCTTTGGCCATGAACGGCAACCGCGTCAAGGGCTGCGCCATGCGTGCCATGGGGCGTCTTGTCCCAGTAAAACGGCGCCGAGACAAGTTCCCACAACGCCTTGTAGACAGCAAGCACCGCCAAGGGAAAATACCCGTGCAGCATTGGCAACCACACCCGCAAATGCCGGTGATGGCGCGCGCGCGTGGCGACAAGTCCAACGGATATATTCACGGCCTCTGACATCAGGAACAGGCCGACGAACGCGACAAGCGCGCCGCGCGGGAAGGACTCCATAAACGGGTGCGACAATCCGGCCAGAACCAGCCAGAATGACCACAGCACAGGTGCCAGCATGAATTGCACCAATGTTCCCAGAAAAAGCACCTGCACGCCCCAGAACCGCCACGCCCCAAGCTGCGCCCACAATGCGCGCGGGTCGCGCATATGCACCAGCCACGTGATGGCATAGCCCTTCAACCACCGCGAACGCTGCTTGACCCAGGCCAGCGGGCGGCAATTGGCTTCTTCATAGGTGACAGTGTCCAGAAGCTGCGTGTAAAATCCGTGGCGCGCCAGCCTGATGCCCAGATCCGCGTCTTCGGTCACGTTATGCGCGTCCCATCCCCCCAGCCGTTCCAGAATGTCGCGCCGGAAAAACAAGGTTGTCCCCCCCAGTGGCACAGCAAGGCCAAGACGCTGCAACCCCGGCAGGATAACCCGGAACCAGCTGGCGTATTCGATGGTAAAGCACCGCGCCAGCCAGTTGCTGCGCGGATTGTAGAAATCAAGCACGCCTTGCACGCAGGCCAGATTTGCAGGCCCGTTCTGAAAGCAGGTCACAACGCGGTGAATCTGGTCGGGTTCGGGCGCATCCTCGGCGTCATAGACGCCTATCAAAGTGCCGCGCGCAAACAGCATGGCATAATTCAGCGCGCGCGGCTTGGTTTTCAGCGGCGCATCCGGCACCGGAACAACGCGCATCCAGCGCGGCAGGTCAGCGCCCTGCAACGCGTGGCGCGTGGCGTGGTCGTTTTCTTCGACAATCAACAGCACGTCCAGCAAGTTGCGCGGCCATGTCAGCCGGGCCAAACGTGTCAGCAGGCGCGGCACTGTTTCGGGTTCTTTATACAGCGGCACAAGGATGGACACCACCGGCTTGCGGCGCTGCACCAAATCCACGACCGCGCCTGCCGGTGCAGGGACGCGGCGGTGCGGGCGCGACACTGCGGCGATGGCTGCCGCCAGTTTCAGGCTGGCAGACAAGGCCAGAAATACGCTGGCAATCAGCGTCAGGGCCATGAACACGGCCTGCGGCACGGAAAACGCCAGCGCCAGAAGCACCCCAAGCCCGCCACCCAGCCATAGGCGCACCCGCCGCAAGGGCATGCTCCGGCAGCTTTCCTGCTGTGTGACGCAGCTTTCGGCCCAAAGTGTCAGCCGGGTGCGCCGCAGCCGCAAAACCGTGTCATGCAGGAAGTTTTCCGAGATCAGCGCCGGAACAACAGGGCCAAGCGCGGCTTCCAATTCCGCGCGGCACTGTTCGAACTGGTCGGGGCGCGGAGTGGCCACCACAGTCACTGCGCCCGCATGGCACCACGGTATGCAGCGCAGCGCGATACAACGTTCAGGACGCAAAATATCGGTCAATGTTGGGTCGGGGTCACGGCTGGCGGCATCAAGAATGGGCGTATCGAACTGGACCGACAGCGCGCGCATCAGCGTGTCTTCGGTGATCTGCCCTTGGGCAACCAGCAAATCCCCCAGATTGGTGGCCTGCTGCGCCTGCATATGCAAGGCGTATACCAGCCCTTCGTCGCTGATGGCCCCCATATCGCGCAAAATCGCGCCCAGCCTGTCGCGCGTCTGGCTGTTGTCGCGCACAACACTAAGCCGGACGGGTGGCAGACCATCTAACGAAAAGGATGAAACCGGCCTGATATTGAGCATCATTGTTCCACTTTGGTTAACGCAAAGGGGAACACCATTTTGATTAACAACTGATTAAATAATCAGAGCATATGGCAACTTCATTTGGCGCGCGCGCCACTTGCCCTTAGCTGGCCTTGCGGTCCGCCATATGCTGCGCAAAGCGTTCAAACAGGTAGAAACTGTCCTGCGGTCCGGGGCTGGCCTCGGGGTGGTGCTGGACGGAAAACACCGGCTTGTCTTTCATGCGGATGCCGCAATTGGACCCGTCAAACAAGGATGTGTGCGTCTCAATCACCGCATCGGGCAGGGTCTGGCTGTCCACAGCGAACCCGTGGTTCATGGACGTAATCTCAACCTTGCCGGTCTCATGATCCTTGACGGGGTGATTGGCGCCGTGATGGCCGTGGTTCATTTTGACCGTTTGCGCCCCCAGCGCCAGCGCAAGCATCTGGTGGCCAAGGCAAATGCCGAAAACCGGAATATCGGCCTTCAGAACATCGCGGATCATGGGCACAGCATAGGCGCCCGTCGCGGCAGGGTCCCCCGGACCATTGGACAGGAAAACCCCATCAGGGTTCAGCGCCAGCACCTGTTCGGCAGTGGCGGTGGCCGGCAGAACCGTGACATCACACCCCGCACTGGCAAGGCAGCGCAGGATATTGCGTTTTGCCCCGTAATCGATGGCCACCACCTTATGAACTGGCGCGGTCTGGCGCATATGACCCTCAGGCCAGGCCCACCGCATTTCGTCCCAGCGATAGCTTTGTGCACATGTCACATCGCGCGCCAGATCCAGCCCGACCAGCCCTTTCCACGCGCGCGCAGTTGCCACCATGTGTTCGATGTCGAAATTGCCATCCGGGTCATGGGCCAGGGCCACATGCGGGGCACCCTGCTGACGGATGGCGCGCGTCAGGCGGCGCGTGTCCACACCCCCAATGCAAATGCGCCCGCGTTTGGTCAGCCACTCCACCAGCCCTTCGGTCGCGCGCCAGTTGCTGGGCTGGGTGGGGTCCCATTTCACCACCATGCCCGCCGCCACCGGATCGGCGGTTTCGTCATCATCAGGGTTCACACCCACATTGCCGATATGGGGAAATGTGAAGGTGACCACCTGCCCCGCATAGGATGGGTCTGTCATGATTTCCTGATAGCCGGTCATGGCGGTGTTGAAGCACAGCTCGGCCACGGTGTGCCCCGTTGCGCCGAAACCGCGCCCATAAAAAACTGTCCCATCAGCCAGAACAAGGCATGCTGTGGGTTTGAGTGTCTGCGCACACATCTTGTCGCTCCGTCATGTTCGGATTTCGGCGGAACCTAAGCCCATGAGCAAGGAGAATCAAGCGAATCCCGCCAAACTTGCAAAAGAAGCGTAGGCAATTGTTTTATATGGTGTTTTTGAACCTTGCAGGACAGTGCGCCCTTCGTTAGGTTTTGCGCCTAGGTAGACAAACCATAAAACAGGACTGGCCGAATGTCCCTGCGCGACAGAATATCAAGCGAACTGAAGACCGCGATGAAGGCCAAGGACAGCGAAAAGCTGGCAACCTTGCGCCTGATCAATGCCGCCATCAAGGACCGCGAAATCGCCGCGCGCAGTGACGGAACCGGTGGTGCATTAAGCGATGGTGATCTGGTCGCGGTGCTGACACGCATGGTCAAGCAACGCCGCGATTCGGCGCGCGCCTATGAAGAAGCGGCGCGTCTGGACCTTGCTGAAAAGGAACTCGCTGAAATTGGCGTGATCGAAACCTTCTTGCCGCGCCAGTTGAATGACGATGAAATCGCCCGTGCGATTGATGCCGCAATTGCCGAAACTGGTGCCGCGTCCGTGCGCGACATTGGCAAGGTCATGGGCCTGTTGAAAGCACGCCATGCCGGTGAAATGGATTTCGGCAAGGCGGGTGCCGTGCTCAAGTCGCGGTTGGCCTGACGGCGGCAGCACTTGAAATCCCCCACTCCGCCCTAGTTTCTGCCTTGGAGCATTACATCACAGGGTGGAAATTATGTCACGGATCAAAGCGTTCATGCTTGCAGGGGCAAGCATGGCATTAGTTTTATCTGCGCAAACAGGCTTTGCCGACCCGCTGACCTACAGCGTCGACGGGGTCGAATTTCAAGGATATGTCGCGCGCCCCGATGGGGATGCACGCGGCACGGTGCTGATTGTCCATGACTGGGACGGCGTGAATGACCATGAAATCGCGCGCGCCGATGCGCTGGCACAAGCGGGCTTTGTGGGCGTTGCCGTGGACCTGTTCGGGCGCGACGCGGTTCTGGACGGGTTTGAGGATTACCGCCGCGAAACGGGCGCCCTTTATGCCGACCGTGCCACGTTCCGCGCGCGCATCTCAGCCGCTGCGCAGGCGGCTGCGCAGCTGGACGGCGTGCCCGCACAGATGGTGATTACCGGCTATTGCTTCGGCGGCGCCGCTGCATTGGAAGCGGCCCGCGCAGGCATGGAGATGGCAGGCTTTGTCAGCTTTCATGGCGGGCTGGACACCCCCGACGGGCAGGATTACAGCGCCACCACCGGCCCGGTTCTGGTGCTGCACGGATCGGCCGACCCGGTTTCGGGCATGGATGATCTGGCGCGCCTGATGGATGAATTGCAGGCCGCCGATGTGCCCCATGAAGCGCAGGTATTTGGCGGCGCGCGCCATTCTTTTACGGTTCAGGAATCAAATGACTGGGACGCCGCGGCCAATGACAAGGCCCATGCCGCGCTGTCGCGGTTTCTGGATCAGATATTCTGACCCCCGCCGCTACAGCGAATAGCGGTCCGCACTATTGGCATCCTGACGCAACCGCGTCAGGAACGCCGTCGAAATATGGGTTTTTAACGCCTCATACGCGCCCTGCCCGTCCTGGGCGGCAATCGCTTCGACAATGGCGGAATGCTCGTCAATGGTCTGGGTGCCGCGTCCTTCAAAACTCAGCGATGTTGTGGCCAGCAGCGCCATGGAACGGTGCACCAGATCCAGTTGCTGCACCAGATAACGGTTATGCGATGCAAGGTGGATCTGCTTGTGAAACCGCCGGTTGGCACGGCTTAGCGCTTTGGGGTCATTGATCAGCTTTCGGTCTTCATCAACCATGGTCCGCAACAGGCGCACTTCTTCATCGGTGGCATGGCGCGCCGCCAGACGGGCGGCAAATCCTTCCAGTTCGGCGCGCACAGCATAAAGTTCGGCCAATTGGTTATGATCCAGCGATGCAACAATCAACGACCGCCCGTCGCGCGTCAGCAGCGACTGCGTTTCAAGGCGCTGCAATGCTTCGCGGATCGGGGTGCGTGACACGCCAAAACGCTCCGCCAGTTCAGATTCCACCAATCTGTCGCCGGGTTTGTAGACGCCAAGATCAATCGCTTCCAGGATCAGTGTATAGGCATCTTTTGGCGGCTTGAAGTCAGGCATAACATCACTCTTTTGCATGGCGGGCGCAACAAGACCCCGCTTTTGGCGAAATGACAAGCCGGAATATCCCGCGCCACCCCTCCGACCGGCCTGCGCTCTGGCCCACTTTTCGACCCTCCCCCCCGCCAGCAGTTATGTTTTCGCACGCAAGAACATGATCCTTGTGTCTGATTGCGCTAACATTCCTGTCGGCCGCATGTTCATCATTGTTTCGTCACAATCCAGCGATTAACCCTGCCTGAAACAACCATCCGGACAGGAGCAGCCCATGCGTGCAACCCGCATCGTTCAAAAAATTCTCAGCAATTACGAAGGGGAAACCCCGGGCGTAAAGGCCAACCTGTGCCGCATGCTGATGCAGGGCAAACTGGGCGGCACCGGCAAAATGATCATCCTGCCCGTCGATCAGGGGTTCGAACATGGCCCCGCACGCACCTTCGCGCCCAACCCCGCCGCCTATGACCCGCATTACCATTATCAACTGGCCATCGATGCGGGCCTGAACGCCTATGCCGCCCCCCTGGGCATGATCGAAGCGGGCGCTGACACATTCGCAGGCCAGATCCCGACAATCCTGAAGGTCAACAGCGCCAATTCGCTGATGTCTGACACGGCAGGCAAAAATCAGGCCATCACCGGCAGCGTCGATGACGCGCTGCGCCTTGGCTGCGCGGCAATCGGGTTCACCATCTACCCCGGCTCGGATTGCGCCCTGGGCATGTTCGAGGAAATCTCCGCCATGCGCGAAGAAGCCGCCGCCAAGGGGGTGGCAACCGTCATCTGGTCCTATCCACGTGGCGAAGCCATCACCAAAGACGGCGAAACCGCCATTGATGTGGCCGCCTATGCGGCGCAAATCGCGGCCTTGCTGGGCGCGCATGTCATCAAGATCAAGCTGTCCACAGATCATCTGATGCTGCCCGAAGCCAAGAAAGTCTATGAAGACCAGAAAATCGACATCGCAACGCAAGCCGCGCGTGTCAAACACTGCATGCAAGCCAGTTTCAACGGCCGGCGCATCGTGGTGTTTTCAGGCGGCGCGAAAAAGGGCGAGGATTCGGTCTATGATGACGCCCGCGCCATCCGCGACGGGGGCGGCAACGGCTCCATCATCGGGCGCAACAGCTTCCAGCGCTCGCGCGAAGATGCGCTTGCCATGCTTGGCAAACTGGTCGAAATCTACAAGGGCAAGGCATAATCCGACCGCTTGCCCAGCCGGGACCACACCAGGGTTTCATCTTGCCAAAAATACTCAAAAATACCCCAGAAATGACGTCAGAAAAGGGGGCATATGCCCCCTCAG